>DATCWW010000539.1:0-6757 GCA_036566145.1 Gemmatimonadales bacterium | reverse complement strand
GCGTCCGGCCCGGGGCTCGGCAGCGCGGAGGGCAGCGACCGCCGAGCCCGCGGCTTCGCTGAAGGCGGCTCGGCAGCGGGAGTGACGACCACCGCCGGTTCGGCCGAAGCCGCCGGGATCGTGGCGGCGTGCTCCCCGGTTTCCTCCGCTTCGACCCGGCGGAGCTCCGCCGCGAGCGCGACCACCTCTCGGTCGGGGGGAGCGTCCAGCTCCTGCTCCATCAACACCTCGTACACCCGCGCGTGCTGCAGCGCGCCGGCGCGATCGCCGGCCGCCACCAGGGCGCGCATGAGTCCGAGGGCGACCCGCGCGTTCAGGGGGTCTTGCCCGGCGAGCTTCCGCCACCATCCGACCGCGTCCGCCAGGTCGCCCCGCTCGGTGGCCTGCCGCGCAAGCTTCTCCAGCGACGCGGCGTAGCGGTGCGCCAGGCTCGCCCGCTCCTCTTCGGCCCAGCGCTCGAATTCGGGGGCGCCGGGGAGATGAAAGCCGTCGAGGAAGCTGCCGGTGTAGCGCGCAGCCGCGAGGTCGAGGCGATTGGTGGACAGAGCCGAGTGGAACTCGCCCACGTCGCTCGTGACCATGTCGGGGTTGAGCCGGAGGTCCTCTCGCCCGCCGAGGAACACGTCGTCGGTGCCGAGGTCCTGGCGCAGGGCGTACACCGCCTGGCTCAGGCCGCGACGCGCCCGGTCCTCCTCGGTGTCGGCCCAGAGATAGGCCAGCACCTTTTCCCGGGTGAGACCGGAGTCTCCCGCCGCGGCCAACAAGGCGAGCAGCGCGAGCCGGCGCGGCTGGGCGGCAGCGCCGGTCACGACCTCGCCGGCCCGGCGCACATGGAGCCGGCCGAAGGTGTGCACGTGCAACGCGTTGCGTTCGAGGATCGCGGTCATGGAGTGGATGCCGACCTATACTACGCGCCCCGTTCGTCTGCGGCAACGATCAGTGCCCTGAAACGACGAGGGCGCGGCGGGAACAGAACCCGCCGCGCCCTCGCGCGTCATGCGGAATGCCCAGCTCAGCGCTGCGAGAGCTTGCCCCCGGTGACAGCAAACTCGTCCCGGCGGTTCATCGACCAAGCCGCCTCGTCCATCCCGTTGGCGAGCGGCTGCTCCTCACCGTAGCCCACCGTCTCCAGCCGGCTCGGGTCGACGCCGCGAGAGACGAGGAACTTCTTCGCCTCAGCCGAGCGACGCTTGCTCAGGGCCAGGTTGTACTCGTCGGAGCCGCGCTCGTCGGCATGCCCCGCGATCCGGAGCGTGAGGTTGGGAGACGCCTGCAGGATCTCCGCCTTGGCCTCGAGAGTGGCGCGGGCCTCCGGGTCGAGATCGGCCCGGTCGAGCGCGAAGTGGATCCGCTGCTCGAGCGTGCTGTAACGGTTGTCGGGAGCCGGGGCCGGGGCGGGCGCCGGCGCGGGCGCCGGGGTAGCCGCGGGCGCGGTGGCGACCGGGGCCTGGGTGACCGGCTCGGGCGCCTCGACGACCTCCTTCTTGCCACAGCCGGTGGTCAGCACGAACCCGATCAGGGCGACGGCAACCTTGTGCGAATGATCCATCGGTTCCTTCCCAGCAGGATGTGAGAGGTGTGGACGGCGCCGAACCGCGCCGGCGGCGGGGACTTCGCACGTGCCGTGCCCGCTGGGGAGCCCTCGATTGACTAAGGCTAAGTCTTGCTGGGGCGAGAACTTACAGTTGACAGCCCCACCTCGCGGTCGGGTGGCGGGGACTGGTTGGCGTGGCGAGGTGCAAGAAACAGCAGAAGTTGCGAGGGTGACAGCGGGTAAATCGAATGCTCAAGCGGCGTTGGGATCGGTCTCCGCGGTCTCACCACAGCCGTACTTGTTGGCCCACTCTCCCAGGGCCGCGAAGACCGGTCCGAGCGCCCGGCCCTGGTCGGTCAGGTGGTACTCCACCCGCACCGGTGTCTCGGCGAACACCTTCCGTTCGACTAGCTCGTAGGCCTCGAGCCCCTTCAGCCGCTCCGCCAGCATCCGGTCGCTGATGTCCGGAATGGCGTGGCGGATCTCGGTAAACCGGGTGGCCCCGGCCAGCATCTCCCGGAGGATAGCACCGCTCCAGCGCTGGCCGATCAGCTCGACCGCGCGATGGAAGTAGGGGCAGAAATGAGAGTTATAGCCCATGGCCCTTATATAGTGAGCAGCTTATCCCGCTGCAATGTCCAACCCAAGGATGCCTGACTGATACGATACGTCACCTTGACGTCTGCCACAACCCAAAGTAATGTGCTTACCGTTAGTAAGTAAGTGGGTGGTTGCCATGACCGCCGAACATGCGATTTCGCGCTGCCAGGGACAGGCAGGTCGAACACCAAAAAGGCTCAGGAGACAGCACCACATGGGTTACCGCATTATCGCAGGTCGCCGCGGCTGGATCGGATCGGCTCTGTTGCTCGGAACCCTGCTGACCACCGGCGTTGCGCTCGCGTTCTGGAAGATCTCCGCACTCAAGGCCTCCGATGCGGCTGCCGCCAGCCAGCCGGAGCCGATGGAGGCGGCCACGGCCGCGGTCGCCTCTTCCCGTGCCTACCGCCCCACCGCGACGTCGGTGGGCACGGTGCTGGCCCTGCGCTCGATCACCCTGGAGAACGAAGTCGCCGGCACGGTGCGCCGGGTCGCCCTGATTCCGGGGCAGATCGTCGAGCCGGGACAGCTGCTCGTCGCGCTCGACGTTTCGGTCGAAGAGGCCGAACTGGAAGCCCAGAAGGCGCAGGCGGCGCTCGCGCAGACCACCTTGACCCGGCTCGAGACGCTGCGCACCCATGACGCCGTCGCCCAGGAAGAGGTCGATCAGGCGCGGGCCGCGCGCGACGTCGCCCAGGCCCAGGTGGCCCGGACCCGTGCGGTCATCGCGCGGAAGACGATCCGGGCGCCGTTCCGTGCCCGGGTCGGTATCGCCGACGTGCACCCCGGTCAGTACCTCAACGAGGGCACCCAGCTCACCACGCTCCAGGGCGTGGCCGAGCAGGTGAACGTGGACTTCACCGTGGCCCAGCGGATCGCCGCCGGGCTCGAGGTGGGTGACGAGGTCGCGATCCTGACTGCCGGCGAAGGCTCCCCGACGGTCGGCGCGCGGATCACCGCGATCGACGCCCGGGTGGACCCCACTACCCGCAACGCCATGGTTCGGGCCGAGATCAAGGGCGCCCGCAACCTTCCCGCGCCCGGTGCCTCGGTGCGGGTCAAGGTGCCGGCGGGTCCGGCCGGCAAGGCGGTCGCCATTCCGGTCAGCGCCCTGCGCAAGGATCCGAGCGGCGACCATGTGTTCGTGATCCAGCCCGACAAGCAGGGCAAGCAGCGCGCTCACGTCCGCCAGGTGCGGAGCGGTGAGGCGCTGGGCGATACGATTCTGATCGAGGATGGCCTCCAGCCCGGCGAGGTGGTCGCGACCTCGGGCTCGTTCAAGCTGCGCGACGGCGTGTTGGTCGCGCTGGCGAGCGACTCCACGTCCGCCGCCGAGGGAGCGAAGTAACATGCGCCGCTCGTTTACCGACGTCTTCATCCGCCACCCGGTCCTCGCCGTGGTGGTCAACCTGGCGATCGTGGTGATCGGCTGGCGGGCGCTCAGCACCCTGCCGGTGCAGCAGTACCCCAAGGTCGAAAGCTCGTCCGTGGTGATCACCACGGTCTACTATGGCGCCGGCGCCGAGACGGTGCGGGGCTTTCTCACCACGCCGATCGAGCGCGCGGTCTCCGCCATCGGCGGGGTGGACTACGTCGAGTCCACCAGCCGGGCCGGTGTCAGCACCATCACCGTCCATCTCAAGCTCAACCACAGCAGCACGGCCGCGCTGGCCGAGGTGACCGCGCGCCTGCAGCAGGTCCGCTCGGAGCTGCCGGCCGAGGCCGAGCCGCCGGTGGTGGAGGTGCAGCGGGCGGACCGCCCGTACGCCTCGTTCTACCTGAGCTTCACCTCGACTCAGCGCGACGTTCCGGCCATTACCGACTGGCTCAGCCGCACCCTCCAGCCGCAGCTCTCCACACTCGCGGGAGTCCAGCGGGTCAGCATCGAGGGCGGCCGCCAGCTGGCGATGCGGATCTGGATCGATCCGGATCGTCTGGCGGCGCTCAACCTGGCGCCGGGCGATGTGCAGGCGGCCCTTCGGCGCAACAACTATCTCGCCGCGGTGGGACAGACCAAGGGCAACCTGGTCCAGGTCAACCTGCTGGCGAATACCGACCTCCGGACGGTGGATGAGTTCAAGAACCTCGTCGTGGCCGACCGGAACGGGGCCATCGTTCGCCTGAGTGACGTGGCCAACGTCGAGCTCGGGGCCGAGGAGGCCGAATTCGTGGCCAAGTACGGCACCAAGCCCGGCGTGTACCTGGGGGTCTGGCCGCTGATCGGGGTCAACGAGATCGAGGTGGCGCACCGGCTCAAGGCGGAGATGGACCGGATCCGCCCGACGCTGCCGAAAGACATCGACATGCAGCTGGTCTACAGCGCGACGGTGTTCATGGAGGACGCGCTGACCGAGATCACCAAGACCCTGGGCGAGACGATCCTGATCGTGGGCCTCGTGGTCTTCCTCTTCATGGGCTCGGTGCGCACCGCGATGGTGCCGCTGGTGGCGATGCCGGTCTCCCTGATCGGTGCCGCGATCTTCATGTACCTCTTCGGCTTCAGCCTCAACCTGCTGACCATCCTGGCGATCGTGCTCTCGGTCGGTCTGGTGGTGGACGACGCCATCGTGGTGGTGGAGAACGTCGAGCGGCACGTTCGCGAGGGCCGAACCCGAACCGAGGCCGCGCTGCTCGGCGCCCGCGAGCTGGTGGGCCCGATCATCGCCATGACCATCACCCTGGCGACGGTGTACACCCCGATCGCCTTCCAGGGCGGTCTCACCGGCTCGCTCTTCCTCGAGTTCGCCATCACCCTGGCGACCGCGGTCGTGCTCTCCGGCGTCGTCGCGGTGACCCTCTCGCCGGTGATGAGCTCGAAGTTCGTGCACTCCCACGGCGAGGAGGGCCGGCTCACCCGGCTGGTGAACCGCATCTTCGATGCGGTGCGCCGGACCTACGGCCGGCTGCTCGACGGCGCGCTCCAGATGCGCTGGGGCATCGTCGCCGCGGCGGTGCTGGTCATGCTGGCGATCTGGCCGCTGTACTCCTTCTCCCGCCGCGAGCTCGCGCCGGTCGAGGACCAGAGCCACATCAGCTTCTTCATGCAGGCGTCGCCCGACGCGAGCCTGACGGCCTCGAACCGCGCCTCGCTCCAGGTGGTGGACCTGGTCCAGAAGTTCCCCGAGGCCAAGTTCATGTGGTCGCTGACCGGCCAGTGGGGCGGCTTCGGCGGCATGGTCGCCAAGAACTGGAAGGAGCGGAAGCGCACCACCGAGCAGATGTACGGCGAGGTGTTCGGCGCGGTCTCGTCGGTGCCCGGCCTCCGGGTGTTCCCCCGGCTGGATCCCCCGCTGCCGACGCCGGGCCAGTACGACGTCGAGCTGGTTCTGGAGAGCGATCAGCCGCCGGAGCAGATGCTGGAGACGGTGGGCCAGGTGGTCGGCGCCGGCTGGCAGAGCGGGAAGTTCCTGTACGTGGATACCGACCTCAAGATCGACCTGCCCGAGGCGCGGGTGATCGTCGATCGCGACCAGGTGGCCGATCTCGGGCTCGACCTGGCCAGCGTGGGCCAGGAGCTGGGCACGCTGTTGGGCGGAGCGTACGTCAACCGGTTCAACTTCTACGACCGCAGCTACAAGGTCATTCCCCAGATCGGGGAGAAGGACCGCGCCAGCATCGCGCCGCTGCTCGATCTCAAGATCAAGACCCCGAGCGGGGAGCTGGTGCCGGTGTCCACCTTCACCCACATCGAGACCAGCACCGCGCCGCGGACGCTGAACCGCTTCGCGCAGCGGAACGCGGTGCGGATCTTCGGCGGCGTCAAGCCGGGGATCACCAAGGAGGAAGGGCTCAACGTCCTGGAATCCGCGGCGACCGCGGCCAAGGCCCCGGACATGGCGATCGATTACGCCGGCGAGTCGCGGCAGATCCGCAAGGAGGGATCGGCGCTGGCGGTGACGCTGGGCTTCGCCCTGGTGCTCATCTACCTGGTGCTGGCCGCGCAGTTCCGAAGCTTCCGCGATCCGCTGATCGTGCTGCTCGGCTCGGTGCCGCTGGCGATCTCGGGGGCGCTGCTGTTCAGCTTCCTCGACCTCACCACGATCAACATCTATTCCCAGGTGGGGCTGATCACGCTGGTGGGACTGATCGCGAAGAACGGCATCCTGATCGTGGAGTTCGCCAACCGGCTGCAGGAGGAGGGGCATGCCAAGGTGGCCGCGATTCGGGAAGCCTCGCTGACCCGGCTTCGCCCGGTGCTCATGACCTCGGCGGCGACCGTGTTCGGCCACTTCCCGCTCGTGCTGGCGACCGGCCCGGGCTCCGCGGCCCGGAACAGCATCGGTATGGTGCTGGTCACCGGGATGGTCGTCGGGACGGTGTTCACCCTCTTCGTGGTGCCGGTGTTCTATCTGCTGATGGCCGCGGAGCACCATGCGGTCGCTGCAGCCGAGGATGAGGAGGACGCGCCGGCGATCGGGCTGACGCCAGAGCTGGCGTAGGAGGGCGCAGGGACGCGAGGACGCAGGGGCGCAGTGTGGGGGAGCAGCGAAAAGTCAGAAACGAAAGGGGGCGCACGAGAGGTTGACTCGTACGCCCTCTGGTCGTATTTACGCGCCCCTGCGCCCCTGCGCCCCTGCGCCCTCCTACGCCAGCTCTGGCGTCAGCCCGATCGCCGGCGCGTCC
>DATCWW010000535.1:0-6370 GCA_036566145.1 Gemmatimonadales bacterium | reverse complement strand
CTCACCGTTGTAGAGGCGGAACAGCGTCACGTCGCCCACATGGGCCTCGGAGATGGTCTTGAAGACCCGCCCCAGAAGCGGCGCCTCGCGGTAGGCGGCGGCATCGGCCGCCACCACCTCGGCGGGCGCCGGGAGCAGCTCGACCATCTTCTTGAGCAGGGTCCGGAGGCCGTAGGTCAGGGTCGAGCTGCCGCAGAAGAGCGGCACGATCTGCCCCGCCAGCATCGCCTTCTTCACCGCGCCGATGAACTGCTCGCGCGGAATCTCCTCGCCGGCCAGGTAGCGCTCGATCAGCTCGTCGTCGGTGGACGCCACCGCCTCGATGAGCTGCTCGTTGTACTCGTGGTAGCGCTGCTGGTACTCCGGCGGGATCGGCACCACCTCGTACTCGCCCTTGGCCGTGCCCTTCCTGTAGCTGTGGCAGTGGCCGGAGAAGAGGTTGATGATCCCGTGGAAGTCGGGGCCGTCGCCGATCGGCACCTCCACCGGGACCACCTTGGGCGTGAGGTGCGCCTTCACGTCCTGGAACACGCGCTCGAAGTCGGCGTGCTCCTTGTCCATGAGCGAGACGAACAGCATCCGGGGGAGGTGGAGCTGGTCGCAGACCTCCCAGACCTTCTCGGTGCCGACCTCGACGCCGCCGGTACCGCTCAGCACGACCACGGCGGCGTCGGCCGCGTGCAGCGCGGTCACGACCTCGCCGAAATAGTCGAGGTAGCCGGGGGTATCGATCAGGTTGATCTTGGTGTCGAGCCACTCGGCGTAGCCGAGGGCCAGGTTGATCGAATGCTTGCGCTCGATCTCGTCGGGGGAATAGTCGGTGAGGGTGGTACCGTCCTTGATGCTGCCGTGGCGCCGGCTGCTGCCGGACACCCAGGCGAGCGCGTCGACCAGCGACGTCTTGCCACTCGCGCCATGGCCGACGAACGCCACATTTCTGATGGCGTTGGAGCCATAGACCTTCATGGTCTCCACCTCCGTCCTTGAGTTGGATTCCCAAGGTGAGGGCGGCGCGGGCGGATGTCAAATGGGGCGCAGGGGCGCAGGGGCGGAGAGACGCGGGGGCGCAGAGACGCAGCGGCATGGGGGTCCTGGCCCCCGCTGGCGATACTGCCGCGGCAGCAGACGTGACGGCAACCCCGCGCGTGTTACGCTGAGCCCGCTCACCTCGACCAGGGCGACACCCACCCCCGGTTCTCCATCCCTCCCCTGCGCCCGCGTCCCTGCGCCCCAGCGTCCCTGCGCCCCAACGCCCCAGTGCCCCAGCGCCCTACCGATACCCCGCCGCCTGCAGCTGAAAGAGCTCCGCGTACAATCCGCCCTGGGCCACGAGCGCCTCGTGGGTCCCCTGCTCCACCAGCTCGCCTCCCTGCAGCACCAGGATCCGGTCGGCCATGCGGACGGTGGAGAACCGGTGGGAGATCAGCACCGCCATCCGGCCGCGGGTGAGCTCGGAGAAGCGGAGGAAGACCTCGTACTCCGCCCGCGCGTCGAGCGCGGCGGTGGGCTCGTCCAGGATGAGGAGCTGGGCCTCCCGCATGTAGGCCCGCGCCAGGGCCACTTTCTGCCACTCGCCACCGGAGAGATCGACCCCGCCCTCGAACCGGCGGCCGAGCATCTGGGTATACCCGCTGCCCAGACGGGCCGCCACCGTGTCCGCCAGGCTCCGCTGCGCCGCGCTCTCGATCGCCGGCTCGTCTTCCAGCCGCTCGATGTTGCCGACCGCGATGTTCTCCCGCAGGAGGAAATCGTAGCGCACGAAATCCTGGAAGATGACGCCCACGTTCCGCCGCAGGCTCTCCACGTCGTACTCGCGGAGATCCACTCCATCGAGCAGGATTCGGCCCTCGCTCGGGTCGTAGAGTCGGGCCAGCAGCTTGACCAGGGTGGTCTTTCCGGCGCCGTTCTCGCCCACCAGCGCGAGCCGCTCGCCCGGCGCCAGGGTGAAGTCGAGGCCGCGCACCGCCCAGGTCTCCGAGCCGGGATAGCGGAACCCCACCCCCTCGAAGACGAAGCCGGTCCGGATCGGCGCCGGCACGGGGCGCGCTCCGGGGCGGCGGAGGATGTGGGGCTCGAGCGCGAGAAAGCTGAAGAGGTCGTCGAGGTAGAGCGCCTGCTCGTACACCTGGCTCAGCGACAGCAGGATCCGCTGGATCACGTCCCGGCTCTGGCGGAACGATCCGGCGAGGAAGGTGAGCACGCCGATGGTGAAAACGCCCGCCGGGGAGCGGTGGCCGATCACCGTCAGATAGATGATCACCGCGTAGGCCGCGTAGTACCCCAGGGTCCCCACGGCGGCCAGGAGGCTCGAGACCAGGCTCCGCCGCATCGCCAGCGCCTTGTTGGCCTCGTAGAACTCCTGCGAGAGCCGGTCGTAGCGCCCCACCAGGAAGTCCGACAGGCCGAAGAGCTTGAGCTCCTTGGCCGAGATGTCGCTGGCGCCGATGTAGCGGAGGTAGTCGAGCTGGCGCCGCTCGGGGGTCCAGGAGTAGAGCAGCGAATATCCCAGCGAGGCGAAGTGCGTCTCCCCCAGCAGCGAGGGGAGCACCGCGATCACCAGGAGGAGCAGCAGCCAGGGCACGTAGACTGCGAGCGCCACCCCGAGAGTGACGAGCGTGATCGCGTCCTGGATCGAGGCCAGCAGCAGGGTAAAGAGGCCGATCCGCCCCACCGTCTGCCGACGGGCCCGCTCCAGCTTGTCATAGACCTCGGCGTTCTCGAACTGCTCCAGGTCGAGGGTGGCCGCGTGGCGCATCAGCTCCACGCTGGTGCGGTTGGCGAAGAGGTCGCCAAGCAGACTCTCCAGGAGCGCGCTCACCCGGGAGAGCCCTTCCCCCACCAGCGCGATCACGAGCTCGAGCAGGAGCAGCTGGCCCAGCCGGGTCCACGGGAGGGCGCCGCCGGCATGCACCGAGCCAATCGCGGTCACCACCTCGTCCACGATGAGCTTGCCCACCCACAGTACCGCGAGCGGTACCAGCGAGCGAAGCACCCGGAGCACCAGGATCCCCACCACGTATCGCGGCTCGGTCTCCCACACCAGGCGAAGCAGCCGGGGCAGGTGCTTCAGCGCCTGCAGCCGCTCGCGCCAGGAGACGTCGCGGTCTTCCGGCCGGCGGCGGCCACTGGCGTTGGGACGGACCACGGGATGCTGCAGCGGGAGCGCCATGAGCGGAAGGTAATGCTGCTATCTTCCCGCCCATGTCTGGCACGGTGCTCGTTACCGGAGCGACCGAGGGGATCGGTCGCGCCACCGCGCTCGCCCTGGGGCGAGCCGGCTATCGGGTCGGGATCTGCTCGCGCTCGATTGAGAAGGTAGAGGCGACGCTCGCCGAGCTGCGCGCTCAGGGCGTGACGGCGGCCGGCGCCGCGGCCGACGTGGCCGACCCCGACCAGGTCCGGCACCTGGTGGACCAGGTGCGCGGCGCGCTGGGCGAGATCGAGGTCCTGGTGAACAACGCCGGCGTCCTCATCGCCCGGCCGATCGATGAGCTCACCCTGGAGGACTGGGACGTCACCATGGCGACCAACCTCCGGAGCCTCTACCTGACGACCCGACTCGTGCTGCCGGGCATGCGGACGCGTCGGCAGGGGACCATCGTCAACGTGGCCAGCCTGGCCGGACGCAACGGCTTCGTCGGAGGGAGCGCGTACAGCGCGTCCAAGCATGCCGTGCTGGGATTCAGCCGATCGCTGATGCTCGAGGTCCGCAAGGACAACGTGCGGGTGATTGCGATCTGCCCCGGAAGCGTGGCCACCGGCATGCTGCGAAACCAGGCGATGCTCAAGCCCGATCACGAGCGCATTCTTCGCCCCGAGGACGTGGCCGCCAGCATCCTCCATGTCCTGACTCTCCCCACGGGCGCGCTGGTCAGCGAGCTCGACATCAGGCCCACGAACCCCTAGGCCCCGCATGCCGGGCGTGCTCGTCACGATGTGCGTGTGCCGGCGCCAGCCCTTCGCCGACCTCCTGCCCCGGGCCCGGGCGGCCGGGTGGACCCTGAGCGACCTCGTCCGGGAGACCGGGTGCGGAGCCGGCTGCGGCCTCTGCCGCCCCTACCTGCGCCGGATGCTCGCGACCGGGGAGACCGTCTTCCACGAGCTGCTGACGGAGGACGTCGGCTGAGCGGCGCGCCTGTCCCGACACCCCGCCAGCTGGTCGGGCTCGCGGTCCCCGTCGGGTGGCTCGCGGTGTACTTCGCCTGGCGACAGTCGCCGCTCGGGGTGCTTCTCGGGATTGCCGCCACCGCCCTCGTCCTGCTGGCCATCCGCCGGCGGGATGTGATCACCCGGCGGGAACAGGCCGCCCTGCGCCAGGCGCTCGCTGCCGCCGCGGCCCGCAGCCGGGAGCTGGAGCGCCTCCGCCACCTCGCCGCGACCCTGCTCGGCGGGACCGACCTGACCGGCCTGGTCCGGGAGGTCGCCTCGGTGGCGGCCGACCTGCTCGACGCCGAGTCGGCGGGAGTCACCCTGGTGGTGGAAGAAGGACGCTTCCTCCGCATGGCTGCCGCTGTCGGCACCCTGGAGCGGGCGCAGGGGCGCCTGATTCCCGTGGACAGCTCCCTCCTCGGCTGGGCCGTGACCCGCGACGAGCCGGTGGTGTCCGGCGACATGGCGTCCGACCCCCGCAACTCCAGCCTGCCGGAGCTGGAGGCGCCGCTCCGCGCGGTGGCCATCGTCCCGCTCCGCTCGGCCGGCGTCGTGATCGGCACGGTCAGCGTCTACAACCGCCGCGACGGGGCGCCGTTCGGCGAAGCCGATGTCCAGCTGCTGCAGACGCTCGGCGATCAGGTGGTCGTGGGCCTCGACCGCGCCGCCGTCCTGGAGGAAAGCCGGCGCAACGAGCGGGAGCTGGCCGCCAAGAACGCGGAGCTGCTCCGGGCCACCCGGCTCAAGAGCGAATTCCTCGCCAACATGAGCCACGAGCTCCGCACCCCGCTCAACGCCATCATCGGCTTCTCGGATCTGATTCTCTCCGGGCAGGCCGGCGAGCTCGAGCCCCAGCACCGCGAGTTCCTCGAGGCGGTACTGCGGAACGGTCGCCATCTGCTCTCCCTCATCAACAGCATCCTCGATCTCTCCAAGATCGAGGCCGGCCGGATGACGCTGGAGCTGGCGCACGCCGATCTCCGCGAGGCGATCACGGGGGCCGTGGCCGACACGGCGAGTCTCCGGAGTGCCAAGCGGCAGGAGTGCCACCTCGACCTGGGCGCGCCGCTGCACGTCCTGGCCGACGCGGTCCGGGTCCGCCAGGTCCTGTTCAACCTTCTGGCCAACGCCTCCAAGTTCACCCCCGACGGCGGGAGCATCACCCTGCGCGCCCTCCCCACCCAGGCGCCGTTGGCGCTCCCGGCCGAGCGCGCCGGCGAGGAGGCCCGGATGGTGACTCGGGACGTGGTCTGGGTCTCGGTATCGGACACCGGGGTGGGGATTCAGCCGGAGGACATGCCCAAGCTGTTCCTGGAGTTCAGCCAGGTGGACAGCTCGGCCAGCCGGCAGGCGCAGGGGACCGGGCTCGGGCTGGCCCTGTGCCGCAAGTTCGTGGAGATGCACGGTGGAACGATCGGGGCCGAGTCGGTACCCGGTCGGGGGACCACCTTCTGGTTCATTCTGCCGACCGAAGGGCCCACCCGCCGGCGGGTCGCGACTTGAACTGGCGGTCCGAGCCGCTAAGCTTCGCTCCGATGCGCCCGAGCCGCCTGCCGTCCCTGCTCCTGGCCGTCCTGTTGCTCT
Organism: Gemmatimonadales bacterium; assembly: GCA_036566145.1. Lineage (GTDB taxonomy): Bacteria > Gemmatimonadota > Gemmatimonadetes > Gemmatimonadales > GWC2-71-9 > CAVVWJ01. The sequence goes on along the minus strand of DATCWW010000535.1, from coordinate 637 downwards.
TCCACGGGATGGCCGTCGGCACGGTCGTCGGCCGGGGCGGCCCGCCGCCTTCCCGCACCGCCGTCGCGGCGACACCCGGACAGCACGGTGTCCCGTTTCCCGAGCACGACGAGACCACCTGCGCCGTCTGCCACGCCTCGGTCACGCTCTCGACGCTGACCCTGGCGCGGGCCGTCCTGCCCGACGCGCCCATGATCGCCCTGCGCGCTCCCGCCATCGCTGAAGAGCGGCTGCCGCGCGCCCCTGCCGCCCGACCCACCAGCTCCCGAGCTCCTCCCGCACTCCGTTCCGCCTGATTCCGCCGCCACCTGAGGCGGCGTCACTCATGCAACGGAGTCGCTCATGTCTGCCCGTGTTCGCACGGTCATTCTCCTCGCCATCTGGTGGCTGGGAGGCGCGTCGCCCGCGGCGGCCCAGGTCCCTGAACAGGGCCGGGCCGACTCCCTCGCGGCGGTGCTCAACCGACTGACCGCCCGGATCGATTCCCTCGAGTCGGGCCAGTGCCCCGACACCACGAGTCTCGCGCTCCCCGCTCCCAGCGGGAACGCCCGCACTGACAGTCTCCTGGCCGTCACGGCCGAGCTCGATCGCCGGCTGCGCGCGCTCCGCGACCAGCGGTGCGCGGGGGCGGCGCCCG
>DATCWW010000524.1:0-2073 GCA_036566145.1 Gemmatimonadales bacterium | reverse complement strand
GCGCTGGAGATCGGCGAGCCGGGTCTGGAGACCGGCGACCAGCGCCTCCGCCTCCCGGCCGAGGCCGAGCGCCGCGCCGATCGTCCGGATGTCGCTCCAGATGCCGGCCAGCGTCGTCCCGCCCAGCCGGAGCACCTCGGGCGGCCGCTCGAGGGCCGCGGCCAGGCGATGGGCTTCGCCGTCGGCCACGGCGCACACCTCGCAGAGCGACTGGGTGACGAGCAGATCGGGCGCCAGCCGTCGGAGCGCGTCCGCGTCGACCCCGATGACCGGTCGGCCGGTCGCGCGGAGCCGACGTACCTCGGCATCGATGCCGGCCGACGGCAGAGAGGAGTCGATCGGCGTCGCGGTGACCCGCGGCAGACCGAGCACCGTCGCCGGATAGTCGCACTCGTGGGAGATCCCGACCAGGCGGTCCGCGCCGCCCAGCGCCGCCACGATCTCGGTGGCGGCAGGGAGTAGCGTCACCACCCGCATCAGCGCTCGAGCAGCCGGCTGGGGCGGTAGTTCCCGAACAGCAGAAGGCCGGCAAGGGTAGCGAGCAGGGCGCGGAAGTCGCGGGTCACCAGGTAGCCGACGAGGCCCAGCAGGGCGGGAGCCTCGACCAAGGCCCAGATCACCACCGCCTTGCCCAGGTTGCGTCGCCACCATTCGTCCGGCGATTGGCCAGCGGTGGGCGGGGTGAGCCGCCCGGCGGTGAACATGGCGGCGCCGAAGAGCACCGCGCTCATCAGGAAGAGCGCGACGTAGAGCACCCGGCGGTCGGGGAGCGAGTAGATCGGCTCGGCCTGGCTCCGGCCGAGATACCAGGCGACGAGCCAGAAGAGCACGACGCCCGTCACCAGGGACGCGTGGATGATCCGGGCGTTGATCCCTGGCGAGACCGGCGCGCCGGCGGCCATCTCAGCGGCTGGCGACGCGGTACAGCACGGCGCCCATGCCGGCGAAGACGAGGATCGCCGCCAGGTCGCTCGCCGCGAATCCGCCCAACATCCCCTGCACCCCCGCCACGTGGGCGAGGTAGTCCGCCGCGGGCACGCCCGCGGCGTCGGCCTTGGTCACCAGGGCCGCCGCGATCCCCGCGATGGCGATGCCCGCGAGGGCGCCGCCGGCGATGAGCCCGCTGGAGAACAGCACGCCCGGCCCCGATTCGACCTCGGCGATGGAGCGCTCGGCGCCCCGCATGCGGCGCTCCACCAGCCAGCGCACCACGCCGCCGGCGAACATCGAGGCCGAAGTGGAGATCGGCAGGTACACCCCCACCGCGATCGGCAGCGACTGCAGCCCCATCAGCTCGATGGCGATCGTGAGCCACACGCCGATCAGCACCAGTCCCCAGGGGAGCTTCTGGGTGAGGATCCCGTCGGTCACCAGGGCCATGATGGTGGCCTTGGGGGAATCGAGCTTGGTGATCGGCCGGCCGTCGATCTCCCGGACGCGGCCACCGATGCCGGGGTCCACCAGGTAGGCGACCTCGTGGGTCGCCGGATCGATCAGGTACTTGCCCGGCTGCACCCCCTGCGTGGGCAGGTTGACCCGCACCACCTCGTACTCCCGGCCCTGGTGGGTGCTGTGCTCGCCGAGCGTCGTGACGGAGCGGTCGCCGGCGCCCGGGGCCGCGGCCTCGAGCACCACGCCCGGGTGCCGGTCGGGGACGACGGTGGTGTAGGTGTTGTTGAGCAGGGTGAGGGTCCAGCCGATGGCCAGCGCCGAGGTGATGGCGCCGATCATGATGGCGATCTGCTGCCGCCGGGGCGTGGCGCCCACCAGGAACCCGGTCTTGAGGTCCTGGCTGGTGGCGCCGGCGTTGCCGGCGGCCACGGCGATGACGCCCGCGATGGTGAGGGCGCCGACCCGGTGATCGACCCCAGTCCAGCCGATCACCAGGAAAATGGCGGCGGTGCCGATCAGGGCCGCGATGGTCATCCCCGAGATCGGGTTGGCGCTCACCCCGATCTCGCCGGTGATGCGGGACGAGACCACCACGAAGAAGAAGCCGAAGACGATGATCAGGATCGCGCCGAGGAGATTGACCGCCAGCTGCGGGAGCAGGGTGAGCACGAGCGCCAGCGC
>DATCWW010000519.1:0-2450 GCA_036566145.1 Gemmatimonadales bacterium | reverse complement strand
CGACGCGCGTCCGGCCGGCACCGTCACCGCGCGCCGGTACCAGGCGTAGCCGTGATAGCCGGGATGACCGTGCGCCATCCACCCGCCTACGTAATCGGGCAGACCCACGTCGCCGTCGTGGCTGCCCGGCAAGGCGGTCATATCGACAGCCTCCCAACCGCTATCGTCTGTACTGGCGTCCGCCCAGTGTGGGTCATCGCCGGTATGGAATCGCCAGGAGCCATCGAGCAGAGTAGCTGCGGCGCGCAGCGTCGGTGGATCAGGCCGGCCGCCGGTCGCCAGGTCGGCGATCACGATGGCCAAGGCCATCAGCGTCGCTATGACGATGCCGACGATCAGTTTGCGTTGTGTTGCGTCGATGGATGTCGCCGTCGAAGATGTCGATTGGAGCATCATGCGATGATCTCATCGTCGGGTGGTCGATGTCGGCAAGCAGGCTGCTACTGGTAACTACGCAGGTCGCCGCCTTAACGTGCCACACGGCGCCGGATCTGTTCGCCGTCTCTGAGCGACAAGAGCTCCTAGAGCAGTCCGGGCAGGCCCGGAGCCCGCCCCAGGCCGCCTGGGCGATGCCGGAAGCGAAATTCATTTCTTGATCAACTTGGCGAGAGTGATCAACTTGGCGAGCACTGTGCTTCGCAGCCAGCGGCCACCCGATGCGGGTGGCCGTTCCCATGCCTAGTGTCTGAAAGTGCCTGAAGCCCTACTCTCCGTTGGCAGAGCCGCCGGACAGGGGGAAGACGCATACAACGCTAAGTTTGTTGAGCCCGCAAGCTTACGGCCATCCCCAAGCTCGTGTCGATTTTGACCGGCCTCGTTCGACGTGGTAGTGAGGCCGCGAAGGGCGCGGCAACCGACAGGAACCGAATTCAGGAGCGAACAATGCGCTTCATCCTCATGGCCATTGCAACGAAGGAATCCGAAGCCGGCCCTCCGCCCAAGCCCGAAGCGTTCGCCGCGATGCAGAAGTACAACGAGGAGCTCGTGAAGGCCGGCGTCCTCCTGGCCGCCGAGGGGCTCACTGCCACCTCGCAGGGTGCGCGCGTGAAGTTCAGCGGCGACAAGCGCACCGTCATCGATGGTCCGTTCACCGAGACGAAAGAGCTCATTGCGGGCTTCTCGATCATTCAGGTCAAGTCGAGGGAAGAAGCGATCGAGTGGGTGAAGCGCGCTCCGAACGTCTCTCCGAACGGCGAGGGGTTGGTCGAGATCCGCAGGCTGATGGACGTCGAAGATTTCGGTGACGGGTTCACGCCGAATCCGGAAATCGCGAAAGTGAAGTACAAGTAGGTGCCGGCCCGAGGCGCGCGCCGAAGAGCCGCCGCCGCAACGATCTACCGGAGCGCGCCCACCGCTCCCCGGATGTGCCGATCCACAAAGACGTAAGCGCTGTCGCCGGCCCACGATCGGACGGCCGTCAACGACCCGGTGCGATCCGGCTCACCGCCCGGCTCCGGCCAGTCCCGTCATCTTCCAGGCATGACCAAGCCCGCCGGCCAGCAGACCCCGACCCCCTTGCCTTCCGCGCGCACGGTGCTGGCGGGTGTCGCGGTCATCTTCCTGCTCTACTTCGGTCACGCCTTCTTCGTCCCGATCGCGGTCGCCCTGCTGTTCAATATTCTGTTCCGGCCGGTCGTACGGTGGTTGGAGCGCCACCGTGTGAGCGCCCCGATCGGGGCGACCATCGTAGTGGTGCTGGCGCTGGCCGGACTGGGCGCCGCGGGGCGGGCCCTCAGCGTCCCGGTGAAGGCCTGGGTCGCCAAGGCGCCCGCGAGCGTGAGCGTGGCGCGCGAGCGGCTGGCCCGGTTCAAGAAGCCGGTCCAGCAGCTCGACAGCGCCGCGGCCCAGCTCCAGGAAGCGGGCGAGTCGGCACCCCAGGGCAAGGGCCAGGCCGTGGCGCCGCCGGCCCCGTCGGCCGCCTCGGCCTCCCCGCTGCTGGGCCGCGTGCTCGGCCCCACGACGTCGTTCGTGGCTTCCGCGGTCGAGGTCGTGCTGCTGCTCTGGCTCCTGCTCGCCTCGGGCGATCTGTTCTACGAGAAGACGATGCGGGTCCTGCCGGTCGCAGCCGACCGGCGCGCCGCGGCCAAGGTCGCCAACGACACGGAGGAGGCGGTGGCCGGCTACCTCGTCGCCACCGCGCTGATCAACCTGGGACAGGCGGCCGCGGTCGGATTGGCGATGTGGCTGATCGGCATGCCCGATCCGATGCTCTGGGCGGTGCTCACCTTCGCGCTGGAGTTCATTCCCTACCTGGGTGGCGCGGTCAACGTCGGCCTGCTGGCGATTGCGGCGTTCAGCACCTTCAGCGGGATCTGGCAGATCCTCGCGGCCCCGGGGAGCTATCTCGTCATCACCACCCTGCAGAACAACCTGGTGAGCCCGCTGGTCTACGGGAAACACCTGCGGCTCAACCCGGTCGCGGTGTTCGTGGGCGTGCTGTTCTGGTGGAC
>DATCWW010000501.1:0-17553 GCA_036566145.1 Gemmatimonadales bacterium | reverse complement strand
GCGCCGCTGTCGGCGCGGGCGGGGACGGGCCTCGGTGCAGTCGGCGCCGGGTTGCCGCCGCACGCCGCGAGGCCGACCACGATGGTCAGCGTCGCGGAGGTGAGCCTCACGCGGCCCCGGATTCGCCGTGCGAGGGAGCCGCCATCTCCTCCAATCGGGCCAGACTCCGCGGCCGCCCCACCACGGCGAGCAGCTCGTTGACCGGCTCGGAGACGGTGGACCCGGTGAGCGCCACGCGAACCGGCTGCATCACGTCCCCGAGCTTGAGCCCGCGCGCCTCCGCGAGCGCCTTGAGCCTGTCGAGAATCGACTCGGCTTGCCACCCATCGGGCGAAAGCGCGCCCAGCGCCTGCACCACCAGCCGCAGGTTGGCGCCGAAGGCGGCACCCATCTTCTTGATCAGCGCCTCACCCTTCGCGTCGAGCGTCGAGCGCGACGGATCGAGCCGCACCGCGACCCGCTCGGCCATCTCCAGGATGGTTCGGGAGCGGGATTTCACCGCGTCGATGATGGGCCTGAGGTCGCGACCCTCGTGGCCGATCCCGAGCTGGCCGAGACGGCGCCGGACGGGCTCGAGCAGCTCCTCGGCGGGCAGCGCCGAGATGTATTCGCCGTTCATCCACTCCAGCTTGGCCGGGTCGAACACCGCGGCCTTCTTCTGGATTCCCTCGAGGGTGAAGAGCCGGATCATCTCGTCCTCCGGCACGATCTCCCGGTCGCCTCCGGGGGACCAGCCGAGCAGGGCGAGGAAGTTCCGCATCGCGAGCGGCAGGATCCCCTGCTCCTGGTAATCGCCCACGGCGGTGGCGCCGTGCCGCTTGCTCAGCTTCTTGCCGTCGGTGCCCAGGATCATGGGCACGTGGGCGAAGACCGGCAGGGGCCGCCCGAGCGCGCGGTACAGCGCGATCTGTTTCGGCGTGTTGGAGATGTGGTCGTCGCCGCGGATCACGTGGCTGATGTCCATGGCGATGTCGTCGCTCACCACGGCCATGTTGTAGATCGCGGTGTCGTCGCTCCGGAGGATGACGAAGTCGTCGAGGTCGCGCCCCTGGAACGCGATCCGGCCGTGCACCGCGTCGTCCCAGGCGAGCTCCTCGTCGGGTACCCGGAACCGGATGGTGGACGGCTCGCCTGCGGCGGTCCGCCCGGCGACTTCGTCCGCGGTCAGCCGGGCGCAACGGCCGTCGTAGCGGAACGCCTGGCCGCCCGCCTCGGCGCGGGCGCGCTGGGAGTCCAGCTCCTCCCGGGTGCAGAAGCAGCGGTACGCCTTGCCCTCCGTCAGCAGGCGCTCGGCGTCGGCCCGGTGCCGGTCTCCGTAGGCGCCCTGGAAGAAGGGACCCTCGTCCCAGGAAATGCCGAGCCAGCCGAGGCCGTCGAGGATCACCCGGGTGTGGGATTCGGTGCTGCGCTCGCGGTCGGTGTCCTCGATCCGGAGGACGAGGGATCCGCCGGTGTGGCGGGCGAAGAGCCAGTTGAAGAGGGCCGTGCGGGCGCCGCCGACGTGGAGGTATCCGGTGGGCGACGGAGCGAAGCGAACGCGAGGCGTGGTCATGGGTGCGGTCGACGGAGCGGGAGGGATTCGAACCCTCGATAGGGGTTGACCCCCTATGCCGGTTTAGCAAACCGGTGCCTTCAGCCACTCGGCCACCACTCCCGGGAGGGTGGAAAATGCCCTGGCTCCGACCCTACGGCAAGGCCGCGCGATGGAACTTGCGAGTAGCGTGGGTGACCGAATATTCTTTCGCCTCCTCATGCTCCTATCCATGGCCAGGTCGCCGGAACAGCCGACGACGTCCACCAGTCCGCGGCGGATCGAGCGGCCGCCCGGCGGTTACACCGTCCTCGTAGTGGACGACGAAGAGGCGGTTCGACGCCTGGCCAGCCGCATGCTGACCTGGAGCGGGTACCAGGCCCTCGAAGCCAGGCACGGCCGGGAGGCACTGGCCACGATCGAGCAGCATGCCGGCCCCATCCATCTCGTCCTCACCGATATCAAGATGCCCGGCATGAACGGCCGAGAGCTCGGCCGCGAAATCGAGCGGCGCTGGCCGGACAAGCGCATCCTCTACATGTCCGGCTTCGCATCGGAGGTGTTTCAGGGTGGTCTCCTGGAAACGGGCGCGCCGTTCCTGGCGAAGCCCTTTACCCAGGAAGATTTGACGGGAAAAGTCCGGGGCCTGCTCGAGGCCGAGGCCTAGCTTCAGCCTCCCACAGCTTGCCGGGCCGAACCGCCAGGCTCACGCATTCCCTGACACAGAAGAGCGGACGACGACGGCCGGGCCGGCCGGTCCTGGCCAGGCCAGTGGCCGTATCTTACGCGCTCTCAATGGCTTGGCTTATGACGTCGGCCCGCCGTCTCCCAAGATTGGGTCCCCTCTTGAGATCTGCTTGGGGGTGTCGGGCCATGATTATTTACACCCGTTGACGGGCCGTACCTAGGGCACAGGGGCAGCATGGCCTGTTGCACAGTGTCCGCAACCGCGCGAAAAACTTGAGCCAAAACGGGCTCAAAGTGACCCAAATCACGACGTTTTAATGGCATAGATGTTGAACTTACAGGCACGCTCGGATGGCCCGGATCACGTCGGATCTCCTGAAAGGCGCTCATGACCTCCACGGCCACGGCAGTAGCTCGGTCGCGGATCGGCTCACTCGACCAGGGACAAGGGCAGGGGGACCCTCTGCACATCGTTTGTCCCACCTACTGGTACCCCCAGCACGCTGACGACACGCAGGCCACCTACGTCCACGATATCAACCGGCACCTGGTACGCCGGGGACACCGGGTGACCGTGGTGGCGCCTGGGCATCCGTCGCTGGCGCCGAAGGAGATCTTCGACGGGGTCGAGGTGATCCGGTTCGCCATGGAGCTGCCGCCGGACCTGACCTACGGCAAGGTGGCCCAGAGCCGAGTGAGCCTGATGGGCAAGTTCGCGCGTCTGGCGGTCATGACGCACTACACCGAGGCCCAGTATCGCACCACCGTCCACGTGGCGCGCAAGCGCAAGGCCAGCGTGATCCACGCGCACTGGGCCATCCCCACCGGCCCATCCGCCGTCCTCGCGGCCCGCCGGCTCGGCGTGCCCAGCGTGATCACCATGCACGGCGGCGACGTGTACGTGAATCCCGAGCAGGGCTACGATTTTCCCACCCGGTGGTACGTCCGGCCTCCGCTGCGGTGGACGCTCCGGCATGCCGACGCCCTCACGGCGATCACCGAGGATTGCCGGCAGCACGCGCTCCGCGCGGGTGCGCCCGCCGAATCCATCCGGCTCATCTTCAACGGCACCGACCTCCGGCGGTTCAGTCCGGGCGAGAGCCGCAACGGCGCCCCCGACGCGACCTGGGGGCCGCACATGATCTTCGCCTGCCGGCAGCTGTTCCCCCGGAAGGGCATCCGCTTCCTGATCCAGGCCGCGGCCCAGCTCAAGCCCCGCTTCCCGGACCTCAAGCTGGTGCTGGCCGGCGACGGCTTCGAGCGCCCCGAGCTGGTCCGCCTGGCGCAGGAGCTGGGCATCGCCGAAGACGTCACCTTCCTCGGCTGGGTGCCCAACAGCGCACTCCCGCCGTATTACCGCGCCGCGGCGGTGTCGGTGATCCCGTCGCTGGAAGAGGGGTTCGGCATTCCCGCGGCGGAGGCCATGGGATGCGAGGTCCCGGTCGTGGCCAGCGATGCGGGCGGGCTCCCGGAAGTGGTGGAGGATGGCGTGACCGGGCTGGTGGTGCCCCGTGGGGACGTGCCCGCCCTCGCCTCGGCGATCGGGTCGCTGCTGGAAGACCCGGAGCGCCGGCGGCGCATGGGGATCGCCGGCCGGCGGCGCGCGGTCGAGTACTTCGACTGGGATCGGACGGCGGAGCAGATCGAGCAGGTGTACCACGACATCGGCGCGGAGGTGCGCCGGTGAGCGAGCGGGTGTTCGTCTTCCGGTGGGACGTGGATCATCGGGTCTGCGTCACCGACGGTCTGCCCCGGATCCGGGCGGTATGCCGCGACTTCGGCGTGCCCAACACCTTCTTCGTCAACATGGGCCGCTCGACCAACCTGCGCGAATGGCTGGGCAAGGGCGTGGCGCGCTCCAAGGCCAAGCTGGCCGATCGGGAGGCGGTCCACCTCATCAAGAAGACCGGCTGGCCCCGCTTCCTGCTGGAGACGGCGCTCGCCCGGCCGGTCGGGCTCTCGTTCGTGGGCGCCCTGCAGGCGCTCCAGGAGGAAGGCCACGAGCTGGGGCTCCACGGGGGGATGGATCACGTCGTGTGGAGCCGGCGATTCCCCCACCTCCCGGATGAAGATCTGCGGGCCGACATCGACGAGTCCTACGGTCACTTCGTGCGCCACTTCGGACGGCCCACCGGCTTCTCCTCGCCCGGGTTCTACTCGGACGAGCGAGTGATGGCGCACCTCGATCGGCTGGGCTTCGTCTACAACGGCGACGGCATCGGCGGCGAGCCGACCCGCGCGGCGGCCGACGGGCGCGAGCTTCGCCACTGGACCATTCCGGTGACGCTGGCGGGTCCCCGGACCATCCCCTTCCTCGAGTACCATGGCGCCCGGGGAACCCCCGACGACCAGGTCATCGCCGAGCTCCATCGGCACCTGGACGGGCGCGATCAAGTCATCCTGTACGGGCATCCCTGCTACGAAGGGGTGCGGGAGGGCGTGTTGCGGAAAGTGTTTGGCGCCGTGCTGGAGCGCGGCTATCGCTTCGTGACCATGCAGACCATTGCGCGCAGACTTCAATCGGGGGCTCTTGTATGACCATCCGGGTGCTCAGCGTCTTCGGAACGCGGCCAGAAGCGATCAAGATGGCACCGGTCGTGCGCGCCTTGAAGGCTCACCCCGACGTCTTCGAAAGCATGGTCTGCGTCTCGGCGCAGCATCGGGAGATGCTCGATCAGGTGCTCAGCGTGTTCCAGCTCAAGGCCGACTTCGACCTCGACCTGATGACGCCGGGGCAGTCGCCGGCGGACGTGGTTGCCCGGCTGCTGGAGCGGATGCCCCGGCTGCTGCGCGAGGTGCAGCCCGACGTCCTGCTGGTGCAGGGCGACACGATGACGACCTTCGCCGCGGCCTTCGCGGCCTACCTCGAGCGCATCCCGACGGCGCACGTCGAGGCCGGCCTCCGCACCGGGAACAAGTACCATCCCTACCCGGAAGAGATGAACCGGGTGCTCACCACCCGGCTGGCCGAGCTGCATTTCGCGCCGACGGTGCGGGCGATGGAGACCCTGCTGCTCGAAGGCATCCCGCAGCAGGACGTGCTCCTCACCGGCAACACGGTGATCGACGCGCTGCTGGCGACGGTGCGTCCCAACTATCAGTTCGCGACGCCGGCGCTGTCGGCCCTCGATCCGGCGCACCGGATGGCGCTGGTGACGACTCACCGGCGGGAGAGCTTCGGCGGACCGCTCGAGTCCACCTGCGCCGCGGTGCGGACCCTGGTCGAGCGGTTCGAGGACCTCGACGTGGTGATCCCGGTCCATCCCAATCCGCAGGTCAAGCAGGTCGTCGTGCGGAAGCTCTGCGACCTGCAGCGGGTGCACCTGATCGAGCCGGTGGACTACGTCGAGTTCGTGAACCTCATGGCCCGGGCCCACATCATCCTGACGGACAGCGGCGGGGTGCAGGAGGAGGCTCCCTCGTTGGGCAAGCCGGTCCTGGTGCTGCGCGAGGTCACCGAGCGGCCGGAAGGCGTCGAGGCCGGCACCGCCGTCATCGTCGGCACCGATCGCGACAAGATCGTGCGGACCGCCTCCGAGCTGCTGACGTCGCCCGAGGCATACGCCAGGATGGCCAATGCGGTGAGTCCCTACGGCGACGGGCGCGCCAGCGAGCGGATCGCGGACGCGCTGCGCGAGCGGTTCGAGGCCAGGTCGACCCGGCAGCGCCGGTACGCATGAAGCTGCTGGTCACGGGTGGGACCGGCTTCATCGGGTCCCACCTGGCCGAAGAGGGGCGGCGGCGGGGGGCGGAGGTGGTCGTGCTGGGTCTCACCGACAGGCCGGAAGAGCGGGCGAACACGGAGCTGCTCCGGCGCCAGGGTGTCGAGGTGCTCGGCGGCAGTATCACGGACGAGGCGTTGTGCCGCCGGGCGGTCCGGGGCGCGACCCACGTGTTCCACCTGGCGGTGGCCATGCGGGAGGGCGGCAAGCGGGACGAGTTCTTCGAGACGGTCAATCTCGAGGGCACGCGGCGGCTGCTGGAGGCCTGCGCCGCGGAAAACGTCCGGCGATTCGTCTACTGCAGCACGATCGGGATCTTCGGGCACCGCGTGCCGGGCGTCACCACGGAGGAGACGCCGCTCGCGCCCGGGAACATCTACGAGCGAACCAAGGTCTCGGCCGAGGCCCTGGTTCGCGAGGTCGGAGCGGGCCGCGGATTGCCGTACGTGATCCTGCGGCCCGCCGACGTCTACGGGCCGCGCGACCAGCGCCTGCTGAAGCTGTTCGCCGGGGTGAGCCGGGGCCGGTTTCCGCTGTTCGGTCGGGGCCACGGGCGGCGGCACATGATCTACGTGGACGACGTGGTGGCCGGCTTCTTCAAGGCCTGCGAGCGGGACGAGGCCCTGGGTCAGGCCCTCATTCTCGCCGGGCCCCGGCCGTGCACCCTCCGGGAGCTGATCGCCGAGGTGCAGGCGGCGCTGGGCAGCCCGCGCTTCGGGCGCCGGGTGCCGCTCCGGCCGATGCTGATGCTGGCGGCAGTGGTGGAGGACGTCTGCCAGGTGCTGGGACTCGACCCGCCGATCTATCGCCGGCGGATGGATTTCTTCTGGAGTGACGTGGAGTTCGATACCAGCCGCGCGCGCCGGGTGCTGGACTGGGCGCCGACAGTGGACCTGCCGGAGGGCATCCGGCGCACCAGGGACGACTACCGGCGCGCCGGGGCGCTGCCGGCCGAGGAGCGTGCGCAGTGAGTGAGCCGTGGCAGCTGCAGCTGTATCGCCGGTCGCTGAAGAAGAAGGCCACGGTGAAGGCGATGCTGGAGCACCTGCCTCGGGTGGAGGGGCGCCGGTGCCTGGAGCTCGGCTGCGGGACCGGCCTCACCTCTCACTTCCTGCGGCAGCGCGGCGGCACCTGGACCAGCGCCGATTTCGAGCGCGACCATGTGCGGTCCGCCCGCGGGCTGGTGCGCGACCGGGTGCTGCAGATCGACGACCGCTCCCTGCCATTCCGGTCGGAGGCCTTCGATCTGGTCGCGGCCATCAACTTCCTCGAGCACATCAAGGACGACGGCCGCTTCTTCGCCGAGATGGTGCGGGTGCTCAAGCCGGGGGGCGACTTCCTCTTCATGGCGCCCAAGGGGGAGCACGGGAGGGCCGGGTTCGCGCTCAAGCGGGTGCTCGGCTTCACCGCCGACCAGGAGGGGTTCGGCCACGCGCGGGACGGCTATCCGCCGCGCGCGGCGCGGTCGCTGATGGAGAGCCACGGGCTGGTGGTCGAGGGGATGGACGACTACTGCCGGCTCTTTACCGAGTCGCTGGAGGATGTGCTGAACTTCGGTTACCACCGCAAGGCGATGAAGGAAAAGGACACCACCGAACAGGATTTCCACGGCGATACCGCGCCGATGAGCGCCGAGGCGCTGACCAAGGTGGGGACCGCCTACAAGGTCTACACCGCGGTCTATCCCGCGCTCCGCGCCTGGACCATGCTGGACCACCTGATTCCCTTCACCCGGGGCTACATGCTGGTGGCCTGGGGTCGAAAGGCGGCCTGACATGTGCGGCATCGTCGGTCGCCTGAGCGATCGTCCCGTCACCGAAGCCGAGATCGGACGGATGTGCGACGCCATCGCGCACCGGGGTCCGGACGACTGGGGCAGCTTCGTGGAAGGGGACGTCGGCCTGGGGATGCGGCGGCTCAGCATCGTGGACGTGGCCGGCGGCCACCAGCCGATGACCAACGAGGACGGCAGCGTTCTCCTGGTCTTCAACGGCGAGATCTACAACCACGAGGAGCTTCGCGCGCCGCTGGTGGCCAGGGGGCACCGGTTCCGCACGCGCTCCGACACCGAGGCGCTGGTCCATCTCTACGAGGAGCACGGCGAAGCCATGGTCGCCAAGCTCCGGGGGATGTTCGCCTTCGCCATCTGGGACCGGCGGCGGCGCCGGCTGCTCCTCGCGCGCGACCACTTCGGGCAGAAGCCGCTCTTCTATACCGAAGCGGGAACGCGGCTCACCTTCGCTTCCGAGATCAAGGCGCTCCTGGCCGACGATCCCAGCCTGGCGGAGCTCTCTCCGTTCGCCCTCGATCAGTATCTCACCCTGCGCTTCGTTCAGGCGCCGGATACCTTCTTCGCCCGGATCCGGGCGCTGCCCCCCGCGCATTATCTGGTGCACGAGGGCGGGCGCACCCGGGTGGAGCGCTACTGGCAGCTGGACTATCGGGACAAGTGGGACCTGTCGGAATCGGCCCTGCTGGAGCGGATCGACGGCCTGCTCGACGAGACCGTCGCCATGCACCTCATGAGCGACGTGCCGGTCGGCGCCTTCCTGAGCGGCGGGCTCGATTCCACCCTGGTGGCGTCCTACGCCGCGCGGCGGCTGGGGCGCGAGCTCCGCACCTTCTCGATGGGCATCCCGTATCGCGACCTCAACGAGCTTCCGGCCGCGGCGGCCGTGGCCGCGAAGTACGGCACCACGCACTTCGCCGAGGAGGTCACGCCCGACGTGGTGCACGACCTCCCCCGGCTGGTGGCGGTGCTGGACGAGCCGGCGGATCCCTTGTCGATCTGTCTCCTCCACCTGGCCCGCATGACCGCGCGCGAGGTGAAGGTGGTGCTTGGCGGCGACGGCGGCGACGAGCTCTTCGGCGGCTACGACCGCTACTCCGCCGACCGGTGGCTCGACGCCTATCGCCTGGTGCCGAGCCCGGTGCGGGAGCTGGTTGCGAGCCAGGTGCTGGAGCGGCTGCCCGACCAGTTCACCTTCAAGAGCATCACCCACAAGCTCCGCTGGGTGGACCAGATGGCCCGGAAGACCGGGGGCGAGCGGTACGCGGAGAGCATGCAGTTCTTCTGGTTCAACGAGGCCCACCGCCGCGAGCTGTATACGCCCGGGTACCAGGCGCGCCTCGCGGGCCGGCGGCCGGAGGCGTGCGTCCTGGATCTGTTCGACTCGGCGCCCGCCACCGAGCCGATCGACCGGATGATGTACGTGGACGCCGCGTCCAGACTCACCGGCCAGTCGCTCATGATCCTCGATCGCGCGACGATGGCCTACAGCCTCGAGTCGCGCTCGCCGTTCCTCGATCCGCGGTTCGCCGAGTTCATGGCCCGGGTGCCGACCGCGTTCAAGGTGCGGCGGGGGCAGCTGCGGTATCTCGAGCGGCGCCTGGGCGAGCGCTACCTGCCGCCCGAAGTCCTCCGGCGGAAGAAGCAGGGATTCGCCTCGCCGCTCATGTACATCATGGGCGCGGAGGTCCGGCGCCTGGCGCCGCGGCTGCTGCAGCACAGCGCGCTGGTGCGGGACGGGTACCTGCGGGGCGAGCGGGTGGGGACCCTGGTGCAGGAGCACCTGAGCGGCCGGCGCGATCACGGGAACCGGATCTGGCTCCTCCTCACGGCGGAGCTCTGGTACCGGCACTACGTGTCGCGCGATTCGGTGGCGGATCTCGAGCTGGAGCTGGCGCCGCGTGCGATCGGCGCGGCGTCGGTGGTGGGGAGCGTGTAACAGGCTGGGGCAACGGCGTGGGTGAGATTCGAACTCACGAAGGGGTTGCCCCCTTGGCGGTTTTCAAGACCGCTGCCTTCAACCACTCGGCCACCACGCCCGGCGTCCCCAAAGCTCTTTGGGCATCGGGTCATAGGCAAGTGGGCAGTGCATGTTCTTGCATCCCGGACGCCGTTTCTTGCGGTGGGCGGAACCGGCGATAGACTACGAGAGTGGCCCCGGTGTAGGGTATCGTTTTTCGTGCGGGCCCGGAGGGTGGATGCAGCAGTCCCGAGCGACCGTGCTGGTGGTGGACGACCTCGAGCACATCCGAGCGGTGCTCTGCCGCAATCTCCGGAGCGCGGGCCATACGGTGCTGGAGGCGGACGACGGCTCCAAGGCACTGCAGATGATCCGCGACCGGCATGGCCAGGTGGATCTCGTGATCACCGACGTGGTCATGCTCGGCATGAACGGCACCGCGCTCGCCGACCGGCTCACGGCGGAGTTCCCTCACATCGCGGTGGTGCTGATGTCGGCCTTCGCGCCTCCGGGGCTGTCGCGGGTCGGCTTCCGCGACGCGATCGTCCCGGTCCTGCAGAAGCCGTTCCGGCCGAGCCATCTGGAAGAGATCGTGCAGACGACGCTGCGGCGCCGCTACGATCAGCGCGGCACGGCGGCGGGTGGTGAGGGGTAGGGGGGACTACCCACTTTACTCCTCGCGGCCCCGGTATCATCTTCAAATCGACTTCCTCGACACTTCGGTCTCGCTCCACCGCTGCCGCCGCGTGCCTGACTCGCCTGCCGCCTCGGTGGGAGTCCGCACCACCGGGTACTTTCATGAGCTCGAGCGCCCTGTTTCTCAGCTGGTCCCGCCCCGCGGCCGGGCGGGAGCGCGTCAGCATGGCCCACTTCGACAGCTTCCGCCGCTACCTCGCCGAGCTCCAGGCACGCAACCTGATTGAGTCGTTCGAGATGGTGATGTTGGACGGCCGCCCCGGGCACCTCAACGGCTTCTTCCTGATTCAGGGCGACCGAGGCAACCTGAGCGAGCTCACGCAGAGCGACGACTGGCTCAAACACATGGAACGGGCCGCCGAGCACCTCGACGGGAGCGGGCCCGTGTGGGCGTTGACCGACGAGCTCACGCTGCACCAGGTCGCCGTTACGGCGAACCGGGTCTCCGGGCCCTTCAGCGTGGCCGAGGCGTCGTAGCCGGACCGACCAGGGCCTCGCCGAGGCCGGCCCGCATGGCCTCCAGATTCAGCTCGTGCTCCAGGCGACTCAACACCTCGTCGCCGATCACCTCACGGTCGCGTAGCTCGACCAGGGCCCGCCGCTCCGCCAACAGCAGCTCGGCCCGGAGCCGGCGGACCGCCGCCTCCTCATCTCCATGGGTACGGTCGTTGCCGTCGGCCCTCCTGAGCCGCCGCAACCGCTCCGCGTAAACCTCCCGCAGGCGTCCGACCGCCTCGACCGAGAGTCCCGGACCGCCCGTTGCGCGGTCCAGCCGCTCGAGCGCCGCCGTGGCTGCGTGGACCCGTGCGTGCGCCTCCTCGCGCTCGTGCAGGATTTCCTTCGGCATCCTGAGCCGCCGCACCAACGGTGGAAGGGTGAGTCCCTGCAGGACCAGGGTCACCAGGATGACCACGAAGGCGATCACCACGATCTCGGCCCGATACGGGAAGGGCTGCCCCGACTGGACCGCGAGGGGAAGCGCCAGGGCCGCGGCCAGAGAGACCACACCCCGAAGCCCCGTCCAGCCGATCAGGAAGACCTGCCGGGCGGGCAATGCCTCTTGCCTGGCCGGGCCGCGCAGCACCCGCGCCGGAACCAGGATGGCCAGGGGAACCCAGACCAGCCGCACCACGATGGCGACCGCGCTCACGATGAGCCCTTGCAGCAGGAGCGTGCCCATGCGCCCTGAGAGCACCGTCTCGCGGAGAATGCCCACCTGCAGGCCGATCAGGATGAACACCACGCCGTTGAGCAGAAACACGAGCTGTTGCCACACCGCCCGGATCTGCACCCGGGTCGCCGGCTCGGCGACCAGGCTGAAGTGCTGCCGGAGATACATCCCGCCCGAGACGCAAGCCAGGACCGACGATGCGCCGAGATGCTCGGCCATGAGCCAGGCGGCATAGGGCGCGATCAGCGACAGCCCGATCTCGCTGAAGCTGTCGCGCTGCCGGCGCATGAGCTCGATCGTCGCCGAGGCCACGAGCACGCCGATCAGAATCCCGCCCACCGTGGACAAGGCGAAGAGCCCGGCGGTAGCCCCCAGGTTGAAAGTGCCGGCGACGGCGGCGACGACGGCGGTGCGGTATAGGATCAGGGCGCTGGCGTCGTTGACCAGGCTCTCGCCTTCGAGAATCGCCACGACACGGTGCGGCAGCCCGAGCCGGCGCGCGATTGCCGTGGCGGCCACGGCGTCAGGAGGTGAGACGATGGCGCCGAGGGCGAGCGCGGCGGGCCATCCTATGCCCGGCAGCAGGGCGTGCGCCGCGGCGCCCACCGCGAGCGTGGTGGCGATCACCAGCCCGAAGGCGAGCTGGAGAATGGGCCGCAGGTGATCCTTGAATTCGCGCAGTGAGGTCCCGTAGGCGGCGGACCAGAGGATCGGCGGCAGGAAGACGAGGAAGACGAGTCCCGGATCGAGCTGGAGATCGGGCACGCCGGGCAGGAGCCCGAGCACGAGGCCGCCCAGGACCAGCACGATGGGGTAGGGGACGAGCAGCCGCCGGGAGACGGCGGTGAGCGTCACCATCGCGAGGAGTATCGCGACCAGCAGTTCGCCCCGGTGCAGCAGATCCATGGCGGTGCGAGGAGGCTACCGGCCCAGCGCGCGCACTGTCAATGCCGAGGCGCTAGAGCCGATTCCCCTTGGACAGCTCCGCGCTCACCCGTTGCGCGACGCTGTCGGCGCGCGCCGCGCTGGCGCTGTCGCCGGCCGCCTGGAGCACCCGAGCGGTCCCGCCGTAGATCACCGAGTAGAGCTGCAGGATGGTACCCGACGGCGGATCCACCCACCCGTAGGGCCGCTCCCGCCCCGCTGTCTGCCAGTGGTAGGTGTCCCACAGCAGCGCCTTGGTGCGAGGCAGGTTGACGTATCCCAGGCCCGGGCTCAGCACCACGGAGTCGCTGGCCTGCACCGGCGTCGCGTGCAGTTTCCGGACGAACCCGAAGCTCTCCAGATTCGCGCTCAGGCCGAAGGTCTGATCGGGGTATCCCCCATCGCTCCAGCTGAAGAAGATGGGCCGCTTGCCGAGGTTGTCGCGGATCAGGAAGATCGTCGCGAGATCCTGACGCAGGAGCACGTCCTGCCCGAACTGGAGGTGCAGCCCGTGCAGATCGACTCCGCCTTCGCCGGGCGTGCGCATGGCCTCCGGGAGGCTGTCGATCTCGTGGTACTCCAGATTCAGCACCGGGGTGGTCGGCCGGGGCGGCGGCGCCACGCGCTTCCAGAGGTTGGCCGCCTCAGCCGGGTCGAAGGGCGGGGTCTCGCGGCGGCGGAGCTGCCGGAGGTGCCACTCGGTGTTCATCAGGGACAGGTTGGCCAGGGTGACGTCCTTGCGGATTCCCTCGACCTCCTGGGCGTACCAGAGCGGGAAAGTGTCGTTGTCCCCCGCGGTGATCAGGATGCCGTAGGGCTCGACCGACTGAAGGATGTCGTAGGCGAAATCCCGGGCCATCGTCTCCCCGGCCCGACTGGCCGAGCCGTGGTTGCCCAGAAACGGAATCAGAGCGAGGAGGAGCACCGGCGAGGCCGCGACCCAGCGCAGGCGGACCCGGTCGCCCAGGAAATCGACCACCGCGAGCATCCAGGTTCCCAGGCCCAGCGCCACGAAGACGCCGTACGCCGAGAACGACCCCATGAAGAAATAGTCGCGCTCGCGCACCTCGCGCGGGATGTTGGGTTGATCCAGATACTGGGAGTACCCGTACTTGAAGTTCATGTAGTAGACGAGGCCGACGGTGAGCACGCCAAGCAGCGCCGCGGCGGCGAGCCCGGCGCGGCGGTCGTGCTTCCACAGCGACCAGAGCCCGCTGAGCCCGAGCACGGTGAACAGCGCCGTGGCGAACCGGGAGAACCCGCCCCAGCCTCGGGCGAACTGCCAGGTGAAGTAGTTCCAGAACGTGGCCAGCTGCCCGCTCAGGAAGGGCGCCTGCCGGTCGAACAGGCTCGGCTTGCCGTATTGCACCCGGTTAAGCACATCCTGAAGCGCCTGGCTGAAGAAACCGACCGGCTCGCCCTCGTTGATCGGCGGGTACTGCCCCGCGCGCATCGGCAGCCAGACGTAGTTGAGGGAAATTCCCACCACCACGGCGAGGATGCCGAGGTACACCAGCGGGTCGCGCGGCGACCGCCAGAACGCGTAGCCCAGGACCCCGGCCGTGACCAGCAGGAGGATCGGTCCGGACCCGCCATCGCCTCCAGGGGCCATGTCCAGCCACTTGCCGCTCACCGCCAGGAGCAGGAAGTAGAAGGTCACGATGGCCCAGGGCCGGATGGCGACCCGCCAGTCGGTCCAGAGGACGTAGATCGCCAGCGCGGGCACCGCGAGGAACCCCATCAGGTGGTTGGTGGCGGTGAGGGCCAGCACGTAGGCGATGAGCACGAGCCAGCGGTCGCGGTGCGGGCCGGGCTCGTCGTCGCCCCAGCGGACCACCAGGTACATCACCACGGCGATGGAGAGGAGCGAGACGGTGTACACCTTCTCGTTCACCACCGACTGGTTCCACACCGTCCACAGCGTGGCGCCCGCCAGCGCACCACCGAAGGCGGCGCCGTAGCGCGCCCACCGATCCGGCACGATCCCCCGGAGCCACCGCTCGGCCACCAGGAACCAGAATGCGGAGGCGCCGGCGCTGGTCGTGGCGGCGAACAGGTTGATCCGCGCGGCATACTCCGCGGCCAGCGGCAGCAGGCCGAAGGTGTGCGCCAGGATCACGAAGAGCGGGTTGCCCGGCGGGTGAGGGATCCCGAGCACCCGGGCCGCGGCGATGTACTCGGACGCGTCCCAGAACGCGGTCGTCGGCGCGAGGGTGGCGACGTAGATGAGGAGCACTACGGCGAACGTCACGAGCGCCCCGAGATAGGGCGGGCTCTCCTGCGGCGTGTCGGTCATAGGTCCGGGGTCAGTGGCGGAATTGCCGGCGGCCGGTCATCACCATCGCCATTCCGTGGCGATTCGCCGCCTCGATCACCAGGGCGTCGCGGACGGAGCCGCCCGGCTGGATGATCGCGGTGACACCGGCGGCGGCGGCCTGCTCGACGCCGTCGGGAAAGGGAAAGTAGGCGTCCGACGCCAGCACGCTGGCGGCCGGGTCGTGTCCCTGCTGCCGCGCCTTGTGCACCGCGAGGAAGACGCTGTCCACGCGGCTCATCTGGCCGGCGCCGATGCCGATGGCCATCTCGTCCCGGGCGATCAGGATCGCGTTCGACTTGACCACGCCCACGGCGGCCCAGGCGAAGCGGAGGTCGTTCCACTCCCGCTCGGTCGGCTGCCGGTCGGTGGCGACCGACCACTCCTGGTCGGAGGGCTCGAACTCGAACTGGTCCTGCACCAGGAACCCGCCCCGCACCCGCTTGAAGTCGAGGGCGCCGGCGCCGCGGCTCACCGGAAGCTCGACCACGCGGAGATTCTTCTTCCCGGCGAACTGCGCCACCGCCTCGTCGTGGAACGACGGGGCCACCACCACCTCGACGAACAGGTCGCTCATCGCCTCGGCCGTGGCTCGATCCACCACCGTGTTGAAGGCCACCACCGATCCGAAGGCCGAGACCGGGTCCGTCGCCCGCGCCTTGCGAAAGGCATCGAGCGCGGTGGTGGCGACTGCGATGCCGCACGGCGTCGTGTGCTTGATGACGCTGCAGGCCGGCCGGATGGGCCAGCAGGCGACCGCGGCCATCGCCGCGTCGATGTCGAGCAGGTTGTTGAACGAGAGCTCCTTGCCCTGCCGCTGGGTGAGGTCCCGCATCCCCCGGGGCTCCTCGGTCACGTAGAGCGCGGCGCGCTGGCCCGGATTCTCGCCGTAGCGCAGCGTCTGGAGGCGCTCCATCGAGATGCTGAGCCGCTGGGGCAGGCCGTCTTCCTTGGCCGTCAGGAACCCCGCGATGGCGGCGTCGTAGTCGGCGGTGTGGGCGAAGACCTTGGCCGCGAACTCGCGGCGCAGCGCCGGCGCGATCGGCCCGCGTCGGAGCAGCTCCAGCACCTTCCCGTAGTCGGTCGGATCGACCACCGGGAGCACGTACTCGTGGTTCTTGGCCGCCGAGCGGAGCATCGACGGGCCGCCGACGTCGATGTTCTCGACCGCGTCCTCGAACGACACGCCGGGGCGGGAGATCGTCATCTGGAAGGGATACAGGTTCACCGCGACCAGCTCGATCGGCACGATGCCGTGCTCGGCGACGGCCGTCATGTGCTGCGGCAGATCCCGGCGGGCCAGCAGGGCGGCGTGAATCGCCGGGTGCAGCGTCTTCACCCGGCCGTCCAGCAGCTCGGGGAATCCGGTGACTGCATCCACCGCCACGACCTCGACACCGGCGCTCCGGAGCGCGGCGGCGGTCCCGCCGGTGGAGATGATTTCCCAGCCGAGCTGGATGAGGCCCTGGGCGAAGGCGACGATTCCGCGCTTGTCGCTGACCGAGATCAGGGCGCGAGGCATGCCGGAACAATCACGGGTGGGACTCCACGGGTTCTGGAATTGGGACGGGGCGTCCGGCCCGGGCGGCCGCGAGGACGACCGCCGGGAGAAGCCGGTGCTCGACCTCGAGCACCCGGGCCGCGAGGCGGTCCGGATCGTCGTCCGGTAGCACCGGGACCCGAGCGCGGGCCAGGACCTCGCCCCGATCGTAAACTTCGTCCACCAGATGCACGCTGGCGCCGCTCTCGCGCGCGCCGCTCGCCAGCACGGCCTCGTGCACCCGGCGTCCGTACATCCCGCGTCCGCCGAAGGCGGGCAGCAGCGCCGGGTGAATGTTGACGATGCGGCCGCGATAGCGCTCGATCACGCCCGCAGGCACCAGCTTCAGATATCCGGCCAGCACGACGAGGTCGGCCTGCGCACGGTCGAGCGCGGCGAGCCACTCGTCGGGGCTCGCCGGATCGGCGAAGGCCTGGGTCGGCACGCCATGGCTGCGGGCCAGGGTCAGCGCTCCGGCGGCGGCGCGATCGCTCAGGACCAGGACCACGCGCGCGGGCGCTCCGGGGCCCAGGGTCCGGAGCAGCGCTTCCAGATTGCTGCCCCGGCCCGAGGCGGCCACCGCCACTCGCATGGTCATGGGCGCTGAAAGTAATGGCTCGCAGGCCGACGGGGCAGCCGGGCAGACCGGCTCATCGCGAAGCCAGAATCCCAGTTACGGCCGCGGCCAGGTCCGGCGCGGCGAGGAAGGGCGCGCTTGGCGCCTGGCCAAGAACGATGCCCCGGCCTCCCAGCGCCGTCGCGGGCTGGACGTCGCGGCGCCGGTCGCCCACCCACCAGCTCGCCGGCAGATCGATCCCCAGATCTTCCGCCGCCCGCCGGTAGAGCAGGAGGCCCGGTTTGCGGCACTCGCACGGGCCGCTGAGCTCGGGATGGTGCGGACAGTGGTACTGCGCATCGAGCCTGGCGCCCTGGTCGGCCAGCAGCCGGTCCAGCCGGACCCTGGTGGCCTCGTAGGCCTTCTCATCGAACAGGCCCCGGGCGATGCCCGACTGGTTGGTCACCACCACGGCCAGCAGCCCCGCGCGGTTGAGCCGGGCGATCGCCTCGGCAGCGTCAGGGAGGAGGCGCATCCGCTCCGGGTCGCCCAGATAGCCGACGTCCTCGATGATGGTGCCGTCACGGTCGAGGAAGACGGCGGGGCGGCCCGCGCGGCTCACTCGCGGAGGGCGGCGGCGAGCGCGGCGGCCGCCGTGGCCTC
>DATCWW010000474.1:0-4318 GCA_036566145.1 Gemmatimonadales bacterium | reverse complement strand
GCCTTGGTGTGGCCGCCGCCGCCGAAGGGCTTGGCGAAGGCCGCGACGTCCACGTCACCGACCGACCGGAGCGACACCTTGATCCGGCCCTGGCTCACTTCCCGGAAGAGGAGGGCCATCCGGACCCCTTCGATCGAGCGGGGGAACTCGACCACGCCGTCGAGATCGTCGGAGGAGACCCCCAGGCGCTCGATGGCGCCCGGCGGGACCGTGACCCAGGCGAGCCCGATTTCGGGCTCCACCACGAGCGTCTGCAGCGCCTCGGCGAAGAGGCGAGGCCGGCCTTCGGGGGCGCGGGCGTACACCTCGAGGTAGATCTCCTCGGGATCGACCCCGGCCTCGAGCAGCTCGGCGGCGATCCGGAGTGTGCGGGGACGGGTGTTGCTGAAGCGGAAGCCACCGGTGTCGGTGAGAATGGCCACGTAGAGGCCGCGCGCCGCCGGCTGGGTGAGGGGCCAGTCGTTGGCGACGGCCAGCTCGAAGACCAGCTCGCCGGTCGCGGCGGCCTCGGAGTCGATATAGCGGGG
Organism: Gemmatimonadales bacterium; assembly: GCA_036566145.1. GTDB lineage: Bacteria > Gemmatimonadota > Gemmatimonadetes > Gemmatimonadales > GWC2-71-9 > CAVVWJ01. Next base: position 3,791 of record DATCWW010000474.1, on the reverse strand, counting down.
GCCGGCCGGCAGCTCGCCCACGCTCACGTGGTGGTCGATGCAGGAGACGGGGACTCCGCGGGTGCGCACGGTCTCGGAGAGCATGCCGAGGCGGCCCAGGTCGGAGATGTCGAGCACGACGATCAGGTCGGCCCGGCGAAGCTCCTTCACCGCCTCGGCGGTGCGATCCACCCGTGGGAGATCCTCGAACAAGAAGCCGAAGCGCGGCGGAGTCGGCGTCGGGTTGGTGACCACGACCTCCACCCCTCGGGCCAGCAGCAGGTGGGCGAGTCCCGCCTCGCTGCCGAGGCCGTCCCCGTCGGGGTTGACGTGGGTGATGAGGCAGACCCGCTGTCCCGGCTGGAACGCGGCCGCGAGCTGGTGCGCGGCGGCCCGCTTGTCGGGAGAAAGGGAGAAGGGCATGAAGGAATAGTAGGCGCGGCGGCGGACGGGCGCAGGGGCGCGGGGGCGCCGGGGGCGCCGGGGGCGCGGCAAGGGAACCAAGTGGGACGTCCCGGCAAGAGAACGACGCCAGGTCTCCCCAGCGCCGTCTCTTTCGCACTGCGCCTCTGCGCCTCTGCGCCTGTGCGCCTCTGCGCCTGTGCGCCCCTGCGCCTCCGCCCTTACCTCGCCCCCGCCTGCACCTTCGAATGCCTTTTTCCATAGAGGAAGTAGATCAGCAGCCCGAGCGCCATCCAGATGATGAGCCGGGCCCAGGTGTCCTTGGGCAAGCCAAGCATCAGGTAGAAGCAGGCCAGGATGCCGCCGATCGGGACGAGCGGGACGAGCGGGGTGCGGAAGGGACGGGGCCGGTCGGGGTCGGTGCGCCGCAGGACCAGCACGCCGGCGCAGACGATCGCGAACGCGAGCAGGGTCCCGATCGAGACCAGCTCGCCGAGGAGACCGATGGGCAGCAGTCCGGCGAACGCCATCGCAAAGAGGCCGGTGACCGCGCTGGCGAGCCAGGGGGTGCGGAACCGTGGATGCACCGCGCTGAAGACCGGCGGCAGCAGGCCGTCCTTCGACATAGTGTAGAAGATGCGGGGCTGCCCCAGGAGCATCACCAGGATGACCGACGAGAGGCCCGCGATCGCGCCGATCTTCACCACCGGCCGAAGCCAGGCCAACGCCGGGCCGGCGGCGTTGATGCCGACCGCAATCGGGTCGGGCACGCTGAGCTCGGTGTACTTGACGATGCCGGTGAGCACCAGCGCCACGACGATGTAGAGCACGGTGCAGATCGCCAGCGACCCGAGGATGCCGATCGGCATGTCTCGCTGGGGATTCTTGGTCTCCTGCGCCGCGGTGGATACGGCGTCGAATCCGATATAGGCGAAGAAGATCACCCCCGCGCCGCGGACCACGCCGTCCCAGCCGTACTTGCCCTCGCCCGCCGCGGGCGGAATGAACGGCTCCCAGTTCTCCCGGTGGATGTAGCCCACGCCGAAGGCGATGAAGAGCAGCACCACGGTGATCTTGATGAACACCGCGATGTTGTTGAATGTCGCCGATTCGCTGATGCCGACGATGAGCAGGATGGTGATCATCAGGACAATGAACATCGCCGGCAGATTGAGCACCGCCCCGGTCGCCGTCCATCCCTCGGTAAAGAGGCGCCACACGTTCCATCCGGCGTCGGGCGGGGCCACATGGGTGTAGGGGGCGGAGGTGTATTCGGGCGGGATGTTGATGCCGAAGTCCCTGAGGAAGGAGACCACGTACCCGGACCACCCGACCGCGACGGTGGACGCCGCGAAGAGATACTCCAGAATCAGGTCCCACCCGATGATCCAGGCGAACAGCTCGCCCAGGGTCGCGTAGCCGTAGGTGTATGCCGACCCGGCGATCGGGATCATCGCCGAGAACTCGGCGTAGCAGAGGCCGGCCAGGGCGCAGGCGGTACCCGCCAGGATGAAGGAGTACACGATGGCCGGGCCCGCATAGTTCGCGGCGGCCTGCCCCGTGAGCACGAAGATTCCGGCGCCGATGATCGCGCCGATGCCCAGCAGCACCAGGTTCACCGGCCCCAGCGCGCGTTTGAGGCTCTGATCCGACGCGACCTCAGCCTGGAGGGAGGACACATCCTTCCGGAGGAACAGACTCATGCGGACCTCGGCCTTGCGGGTGAGTGAGCGGCGGGCGGAGGACGACTCCCGCCTCCGGACACGACGACGGCTGACGACGGCTGGGTGTTTCGACACGAGAACCGGCCCCCGGTCGGGCGGGCCGGCGGTGCTACGCGCTGTAGTTCGGGGCCTCGCGGGTGATCGTCACGTCGTGGGGATGGGACTCCCGAAGCCCCGCCGAGGTGATCTGCACCATCTCCACGTCGCACTGCAACTGGGGGACCGACGCGACCCCGCAGTAGCCCATCCCGCTGCGGAGCCCGCCGACCATCTGGAAGAGCACGTCGGCCACCGGGCCGCGATAAGGCACCCGCCCTTCGATGCCTTCCGGCACCAGCTTGGACGGCGCCATCTCGCCTTCCTGGAAGTAGCGATCGGCCGAGCCGTCCTGCATGGCGGAGAGGCTGCCCATTCCCCGGATCATCTTGTAGCGCCGGCCCTCGGCCAGCACCGACTCGCCCGGGCTCTCTTCGGTGCCGGCGAGCATGGAGCCCATCATCACGGAGGACGCGCCGGCGGCGAGCGCCTTCACCAGGTCGCCGGAGTACTTGATTCCGCCGTCGGCGATGATGGGAACGTCCTCGGCGCCGCGGACCGCGTCCATCACGGCGGTCACCTGCGGGACGCCTACGCCGGTCACCACCCGGGTGGTACAGATGCTCCCGGGGCCGATGCCGACCTTCACCGCATCCACCCCGCGGCGCACCATCTCGCGCGCCCCGGCCTCGGTGGCCACGTTGCCCGCCACGAGCTGAACGTCGGGGAAGGCCTCGCGGAGCTGGGACACGGTGCTGAGCACGCCATCGCTGTGGCCGTGGGCCGAGTCCACCACGATCACGTCCACGCCGGCGGCGACCAGGCCCTTGGCCCGCACCGTCGCGTCCGACCCGCCGCCCACCGCGGCCGCCACCCGAAGCCGGCCGTGCTGGTCCTTGTTGGCGTTGGGGTGCTCGCGGCGCTTGAAGATGTCCTTGACGGTGATGAGCCCCTTGAGCACCCCGTTGGCGTCCACCACCGGCAGCTTCTCGATCCGGTGCTTGGCCAGGATCCGCTCGGCATCGTCGAGGCTGGTGCCGACGGGGGCGGTGACCAGATTCTCCTGGGTCATGGCCTCGCGGATCGGCTGGTCGAGGTTGCGCTCGAACTGGAGGTCGCGGTTGGTGATGATCCCGATGAGCCGGCCCTGGCCGTCCACGATCGGCACGCCCGAAATCTTGAACCGCCGCATGAGCTGGTACGCCTCGCGGAGCGGGCGGTCGGGGCCGAGCGTGATCGGGTTGAGGATCATGCCGCTCTCGCTCCGCTTGACCTTGTCCACCTCGGCGGCCTGCCGCTCGACCGACATGTTCTTGTGGAGGACGCCGATGCCGCCGGCGCGGGCCATGGCGATGGCCATGTCGGCTTCGGTGACGGTGTCCATGGCGGCGGAGACGAGCGGGATGTTGAGCGAGATGGTGCGGGTGAAGCGGCTGGCGGTGGACACCCCGCTCGGGTGCACGGCCGAATACCTCGGCACGAGGAGGACGTCGTCGAAGGTCAGGCCGGGCCTGGGGCGGATGACGGTCATGCGCTCGCGGTCGGAGGGTCGGCCGGCCCCAGATGCACGACGGCCCACCGGCGCCCTGTGCGGGCGAGCGGCAGGCCGGGGGCGAACATTTCCATCTCGAAGTCTAGGGCGGAGTTCCG
>DATCWW010000461.1:0-2014 GCA_036566145.1 Gemmatimonadales bacterium | reverse complement strand
GCGCAGGACTTCAACGGGGCCGCGGTCGAGGCGGGGCCGGAGCACAAGTTCGTGCTGATCGACGTTCGCGTCGACGCGCCCGCCGACAAGGTGGACTTCGACGACTTCCAGCTCGTGCGGGAGAAGGCGGCGCGGCTCGGCGAGGAGCGGAATGTCGGCAACAACGACGAGCGCGACCACTTCTACTGGTCGTACCTCGACGACGCGGGCAACCAGGTCGCCGAGGCGCCGGGCGCGCGACCCTTCCCGGCGCGTCTCACGTTCAAGGTCCCGAAGGACGCGCGCGCCGGCTACCTCTTCTACTGGGGTCTCTACTGGGGCCCGCTCGACCTGGGCACGCCCTAGCCGGCGCGCCGGTCTGCTCGGGGCCCTGGGCCCGGGCGTGGCCGCCCTGCGATCGGGGAGTGACCGCTTCGGCGGGCGGCTGTGATAGAACCGGAGCAGACACCGATGCGATCCCGGCTGAGCGAGATCACCTACTACCGCTGGGCCGCCGCCCTGCCCATCCTCGCCCCGATCATCGGCTGGCTCTCCTACCGGGACGAGCCCACGCTCAGCCTGCTGGACCGCGTCGCGATCCCGTTCTACCTCTCCGGGCTCCTGGCCGGCCCGGCCTACGTGCCGTTCGCGGCCGCGCTCTTCTGGTGGCTGCGGGACGAGCCGGCCGCGCGCTACCGGGCCATCTCCTGGAAGGCGCCGCTCCTGTTCCTCCCCGTGTTCCTGGTCTACCTGCTGGCCATGCGCTGGTGGACGGGGAGCACCGCGCCGCTGGTGGAGACGCTCCTCTTCTACGGCCTCGTGGTGCTGCTGTTCGGCTACGGCTACGTGCTGCTGATCCACGCCGGACGGCGCGCGCTCGATCGGCGCGGAGCGATCGAGGTCACGCCGGCCCGGCTCTGAGCGACTGTCTTGCGAGTCAAGCGGGATGCCATGGGCGTCGATCGCGAAGCATCGCGTTCAGGATGGTGAGGAGCTTGCGCATGGCGGCGGTGAGAGCGACCTTGCCGGGCCGGCCGGCGGCGACGCGGCGTTGGTGAAACGCTCGGATGACCGGATTGTGAGTGATGGCCGTGAGGGTGGCCATGTAGAGCACGCGGCGGATGTGGGCCCGGCCGCCCATGATCATCCGCCGGCCACGGAAGGCTCCACTGTCGCGGGCGATCGGGGCCAGGCCGGCCAGCGCCGCGATGCGGCGGCGATCGAGCCGCCCCCGTTCGGGCAGATCGGCGATGAGCGTCCCGGCGGTGACGGGCCCGATGCCGGGGACGGAGCGGAGCAGGTCATCGGTCTCGCGCCAGACCGGGGTCGACCGGATGAGGGTGGTGAGGTCGTGATCGAGGCGGCGCAGGGCCTCCTCGAGCCAGGCGATGTGGGCCTCGAGGTGGCGCTGCAAGCGGCGATCGCGCAGGAGCCGGCGCCGGTTGTGCTCGGCGCCGAGCATGTCGACGAGCTGGCGGCGCCGGGCGATGAGTTCGCCCAACGCGGCGGCTTGCGCATCGGGCACGGGGCGGGCCGCTGGGCGCACCGCCTCCGCAAAAAGGGCGAGGACGCGGGCATCGAGCGTGTCGGTCTTGGCCAGCTGCCCGGTCGCCCGGGCGAAGTCGCGGACCTGGCGCGGATTGACGACGGCCACCGGTAGCGCGGCGCTGGCCAGGGTGGCGGCCACGGTGACCTCATAGCCGGCAGTGGCTTCGAGCACGAGCACGACGGGGGCTAAGGGGCGCAAGTGCGCGACGAGGGTGACGAGTCCCGCGTCATCGTCGCGGACGCGAAAGGAGTCGCCGGTGGGACGGACGTGGACGTCGAGATGGTCCTTGGAGATGTCGATACCAACGAAGCGGGAGTGTTCCATGACCCGTCCTTGCGAATGCGGGCTCGGCTGGCCCCAGCGACTGTTCGGGTTCGATGTTGGAACAGTGGGCGGGGCCCCGAGCTCAGAGACGGTCTTCGGGGACCCAGGCGACCACGGGCTCCCGCCCACCTTCACCCGGCTCAGCTTAACGCTGGGCCTGGT
>DATCWW010000454.1:0-7266 GCA_036566145.1 Gemmatimonadales bacterium | reverse complement strand
GGCGGGGCTGGGCCAGGGCTCGTGATTGGGGAATCCCGCCGAGTCGAGCGCCGTGACGAAGGTGAGATCGGGCGTGCGCACGGTGTCCCGGATCGACGGCCGGGGTCGGTTGCCCAGCTCGGGGTCGCGCACGAACTGCAGGGAGTCCACCCCGCCCGGTCGTTTGAGCAGCGTCTCCACCTCGCCCGGACCCTGCGGGAGCGCCGAGCTCACCGCGGTCCAGACCGCCGGGATCCGGAGCACCAGCTCGGCCGCCGCGATGAGGCCCACCAGCAAGAGGACGATGCGTTTCACAGCTCGCTCCCGGGTTCTTCCGGAACGTCGGGCCTCGGCGCCTTGCCCATCCCCAGATCGGCCGAAGTGACCTCGCGGGTCAGGATCAGGGCCCCGACATAGATCAGCCCGATCAGGCCGATCTTCGGGACGACCCATGCGCCCCGAACCGGCTCCAGTACCTCGCTCACCGCCACGGCGATTCCTGCCGCCAGCACCACACGCAGCAGGGTGCTGAGCCGGATCAGCGCGCCGAAGCGCCGCCAGGTGACCGCGCCCATGATCACGACACCGCTGCCGAGGCCTAGGGCCAGCGACATCGCGGCGCCCACCGGCCCGACCCGCGGGATGAGCAGGACGTTGGAGAGCCAGGCGACCGGCAACAGGCAGAGCAGGATGCCCGCCGCGAGCCACTGACGGCCCGCTACCACGAGGGTGTGGGCGTAGGCGTCCAGCAGCCCGTACACGCCGAAGGCGATGAGCTGGTACTCGAGAAAGCGGCCACCCGGTGCGTAGGCGCTCGAGAAGATAGTCCCCATGAGAACCGAGGCGTCAGGGGCGAGCATCACCAGGGCGCCGGCGGCGGCGATCAGCGCGAACCGGGTGGCCTCCTGGATGTGGCGCCGAACCGCCGGCAGGTCGTTGGCCGCCAGCGCCCAGGCGAGGGAGGCGAAGAGCACACCCGACTGCACCGTCGGAATGATGGTCAGCGTGCGCGAGATGTTGAGCGCGGCGACATATCGGCCCACGACTTCCTCGGAGCCGCGCCACAGGAGCTGCAGGGCCCAGAGGTCCATGTTGCTCAGCACCTGCGCGGCGATCAGATAGGTGCCCATCGGCACCGCGATCGCGCCGATCCGCCGCAGCAGCTGGGGCTCGGGGCGGAAGCCGCTGGGCGGAAACTTGGCCAGCAGGAAGACGCAGGCCACCATGGTGGCCAGCGCGTTGGTGAGCAGGACCCCGACCACCGTCATGCCGATGGAGAGCAGGATCAGCACCCCCGCCACCTTGGACGCGGCGTACACCATCTGGGCGATCGCCAGATGGCCGAAACGCCGATGCCCGCCCAGGATCCCGGTGTAGCTCACATAGAGCGCCGTCGCCGGCACGTCGAGACTGGCGATCCGGAAGAGGAGGGTGGCGTTGGGGACCTTGAAGGACTGCTCGACCAGCGGCGCCGCCAGCCAGCAGAGCGCGAAGGCGAGGACGCCGATCCCGAGCAGCAGGGCCCGCGCGGTCGCCTCGACCGGGCGGGAATCCTCCTGATGCTCGGGGATCAGCTTGGCGATCGCGCCCGGGATTCCCGCGCTGGTGATGAGCTCGATGCGGGTGATGAGGGAGACGATGATCCCGTAGTACCCGTACAGCGCCGGGCCCAGGCCCCGCGCCAGGATGACCGAGACGACGTACCCCGAGGCGATGAAGGAGGCACGGCCGGCCAGCAGCTGGCGGGTGCCCTTCCGCTGGCGATGATGCGCGTCGTCGGCGCTCACTGGCGGCGAGGCGGGCGCGGCGCTCATGGCAGCCATCCGAGCGGCCGGCCGACGATGGTCTCCGTCTCGCGGACGTCGTCCCGGAACATCTCCCGCAGGTACGCCGCCGAGCGATCGTCCACCCGGCCCTTGGCCCCGGCGTTGAGCCCTCGGACGGCCTCGGTCATCCGTGCCCGCGCGGAGGCCGGCACCAGCGCGCGCGCCAGCGCGGCCAGCGGGCTCCGCTTGGAGATCAGGCTCGCCACCACGCGGGAGCGCGGCCGGCTGGAGGCGTTGAACGCGCGGGAGGTGTCGGGCCGGATGGAGGGGTCGATGCCCAGCCAGCGCCACAAGTCGGTCAGCGTGGCCTGGGGATCGGCAATGAAGTCCTCGAACCGGTAGATCCGCACCCGCTCGGCTCCGAACGCGTCGAGGTAGTGCCGGAGCCGGGGCGCGTAGCGGGAGCTGCCGGCGTAGCGCCAGATCATCGACCAGCCCCGCCGGGTCCGCTCGGCCTCGGCCTGGAGCGCCTCGAAGAACGGCAACGGCTCCCGGCCGTCCCGGACCAGGTGCATGTACTGGGAGAAGGCCTTGCCGATGGGATCGCGCAACAGGACCACGATGCGGACCTCCCCCAGCTCCCTTCGCATCGCCGGGGCCACCTCGGCGAAATCGAAGTAGGACGGGGAGATGTCGCCCCGGACCGGCTGCCCGGCCGCGGCGGCGAACTCGGCCTCATAGGCCGCCCGGTCCGCGCACAGATGCTGCAGCACGTTGCTGTCTCCCGGTCCGGCGGTGTCCCGGACAAGCTCGTTGCGAGTGAAGTAGTGCAATTCCTTGCGGGCGGGGAGATAGACTTCCGGGTGCTGCTTCAGGTAGTGGTACAGCGAGGTCGTACCGCACTTGGGCGCGCCGACGACCACGAGATTGGGAAGCCGTATCATGTCCACGAGCTCCCTGACGGTCTCGGGTCGTTGGGAAGTTAGGGAGCGCGCGTCGCTCGCGGTAGGTCGCAGGGCTGGCCCCGTACCCCGACCTCGAGCAACTTGCTGGCCGATCCGTCCTCGCCTCGAGCGTGAGATGACCCTGCGTCTCCATCCCGTCGTGGCCAACCTCGCGCTGCTCGGCGCCAGCGTCGTCGTGGCCCTCGGCGCCACCGAGCTGGTGCTGCGCCTGGCCCCGGGCCTGCTCTCGGAAGAGGCGCGGCTCCGGCTCAGCTGGCAGGAGCAGAAGCTGAGCCACGCGGCGCGCACCCGTCCCGACTCGTCGATCGGCTTCCTCTACGGCCCGGGCGGGCACGACCAGGTGCGGCGGGGCGACGTCCACTTCTCCTACACGACCGACGGGGGCGGCTTCCGCAACGCCGGCCGCGCCGGCGGCGGTCCGCTCTACTTCGAGGTGGACGGCCATGCGAACGCCGCGGGCAACCGGGTGATCGCGCAGGCGGTCCAGAGCTACTTGCGGGCTCGCCAGACCGAGCTCGGCCTACGCCTCGCCCGGTGAGCGGCGCCGCTCCCGACTTCCCTCCCGGATTCCTCTGGGGTGCCGCCACCGCGGCGCATCAGGTCGAGGGTGGCAACCGGCTGAGCGACTGGTGGGCGATGGAGGAGTCGGGCGCGCTCCCGTTTCGCTCCGGCGACGCCTGCGACCACTATCGCCGGTTCGCCGCCGATTTCGATCTGGCCCGCGACCTCGGCCATACCGCCCACCGGTTCTCCCTGGAATGGAGCCGCATCGAGCCCGCGCCAGGGGTGTGGGACCCCGACGCGATCTCGCACTACCGGAGCGTGGTCCTGGCCCTCCGGCGGCGTGGCCTCGAGCCGCTCGTGACCCTGCACCACTTCACCAACCCGCGCTGGTTCGCCGAGCGCGGGGGCTGGCTCCGGCGCGACGCACCGGCGCTGTTCACCCGATATGCGGAGCGCATGGCGGGGGCGCTGCCGGAGGTGCGCTGGTGGTTCACCATCAACGAGCCCACCGTCTATGCGAAGAACGGCTTCGTGGCCGGCGAGTGGCCGCCCAAGGTCAAAGGCTCCTGGCGCCGCGCGGCCCGGGTGCTCGGCACCATGGCGCGCGCGCATCGCGAGGCCTACCGAGCGATTCACCGGTCGCTTCCCGACGCGCGGGTCGGTTTCGCCCACAGCCTGCCCTGGATCGAGCCGTGTGATCCGGGCCGGGCGCTCGATCGCCTGGCCGCGTGGGGGCGCGACCTCCTCCTCAACCGGGGCTTCCTCTCACGCATCGGCGGCGCGAGGCACCTCGACGTCCTCGGGATCAATTACTACACTCGCACCGTGGTGCGCTGGGCTCCGTCCGGGCTCGGGATGCTGGCGGGACGGGAGTGCCTCGACCCGCACCATGCCCGCGGGCCGGTGAGCGACATCGGCTGGGAGGTGTACCCTCCCGGCCTCGGACACGTGCTCGACCGGTACGCCCGTCTCGGCGTGCCCTTGATCGTCAGCGAAAACGGCATCGCGACGATCGACGAGGAGCTGCGCTCCCGCTTCCTGCGCGACCACCTGCGCGAGGCGCGCGACGCGCTCCGCCGCGGCGTTCCCCTGCTCGGCTATCTGTACTGGACGCTCATGGACAACTTCGAGTGGACGCTGGGGACGCGGCCGCGCTTCGGCCTCCTGGCGAACGAGTACCGCACCCAGACTCGCACTCCACGCCCCGCGGCGCTCGAGCTTGCCCGGATCTGCCGGAGCGGCCGGTTGCCGGACACTCGATGACCCTGATCGACCTGCGCGAGTCCCCCCCGACGCCGGTGATCGAGACCGACGTGTGCGTCATCGGCGCGGGTGCCGCCGGGATCACCGTCGCCACCGAGCTTGGACGCGTGGGCCGGGATGTAGTGCTGCTCGAGAGCGGCGGGCTCGCTCCCGAGGAGGACACCCAGGCGCTCAACGATCTCGACGTGGCGGGGTATCCGGTGCGGGAGAACTTCATGTCCCGGGCCCGATACTACGGCGGCAGCTGCAATCTGTGGGCTGGGCGCAGCATGCGGCTCTCGCCGGAGGACCTCGCTCCCGAGGCCGATCCCGAGCGCGCCGGATGGCCGCTCGCGCATGCGGGGCTGAGCGAGTGGTATCCTGCTGCCGCCGGCGTGCTCGGACTCCCTGACATCCGTTTCTTCGAGCCGCTCACCCATGCCGAGCACCTGAGCCGGGTGGAGCGGGCCCTCTTCGACAGCGGCGAGGTGACGCCGACCGTCTCGCTCTGGGCCAAGGGGCCGATGCGCTTCGGCGCCACCCATCGCGGCGCGCTGCGCCGCTCGGCCCGGATCAGGCTCCTCCTGCACGGCAACGCCCTTCGTCTCCGCCCGACCGCCGACGGCCATGCGGTCGCCGCGCTCGAGGCGGCGGTGCTCCACGGGCCCACGTTCGAGATCCGGGCTCGACGGTACGTAGTGGCGTGCGGCGGAGTGGAAAACGCCCGCCTGCTGCTGCTCTCGAACCTGGGCAACGAGCACGATCTGGTAGGGCGCTACTTCATGGATCATCCGCGCGCCGTCTTCGGCCGCGTACGGCTCGCACCCGGTGCACGACTCCCCTACCTTCGCGGCCGTCCCGTGGCCGACGGGAAGCTGCAGCTCGGGATCGGCGTCCCGCCCGAGGTGCGCCGGGCCGAAGGGCTGCTCAACCACTACGCCACGCTGGAATCCGAGTTCTCGGGATATGCGGCGGCGGGCTATCAGTCGCTGGTCAAGACCGCGAAGGTCGTGCTGCGGAAGGGCTACGCCGGGAGCCGCTGGGAGGTGGGGCGCTCACGGCTGAGCGACATCCCCGGGATGATCTATCTGCTCACGCCCAAGGAGCTGATGCCGCACCCGCTCTACCGGCTGTACTGGAACGCGCGGAGCGCGCTGCATCCCCGCCCCGATGGCCGCGCGCGGGTGATCGTCTACTTCTGCGAGCAGCCTCCCGACCGGGAGAGCCGGGTGATGCTGGCCTCCGGGCGAGACGCACTGGGGCAGCCGCGAGTGGAGCTGCGCTGGCGCATCGGCCCCGAGGTCACCCGATCGGTGCTCGCCCTGCAGGAGCGGCTCGCGACCACACTCCGCGCCGCCGGCATCGGCGAGCTGGAGCGGGGCGAGGGCGAGCCCCGGTACACCGACGCCTCCCACCACATGGGCACCACCCGCATGAGCCGGGATCGGAGCACCGGCGTGACGGACCCCGACTGCCGGGTCCACGGGGTCGACAACCTCTACCTGGCGGGGAGCTCCGTCTTTCCGACCGCCGGCCACGCGAACCCCACACCCACCATCATCGCCCTTTCGCTCCGGCTCGCGGACCACCTGCGCCGGTCGTGAGCACGGCCGGGGGACCGTTTCCCGTGTGCAGCTCCTGCATGATGCGGAGCGTCTCCATTGCGGTCTTGTCCCAGCTGAAGTCGGCGGCCCGCTCGAACCCTCGGCGTACCAGGTCGGCCCGGAGCTCGGGCTGAGTGACCACCCGCAGGATCGTCTCCGCCAGCGCCGCGTCGTCGCGGGCCTCGACCAGCAGCGCCGCGCCGCCGGCGACCTCGGGAATGGACCCGCCGGTCGAGGCGACGACCGGGCAGCCGCATCCCATCGCCTCGATCTGCGCCAGGCCGAAGGTTTCGTACAGCGAAGGGTAGATGAAGCAGTCGGCCAGGTTGTAGAACAGCGCCAGCTCGTCCGGCTGGGTGTGATCGATCAGCGTCAGCCGGTCGCCGATCCCCAGCTCGTCGATGAGCGCCAGATCTTCCTCGTACTTCCAGCGCACGCCGCCCACCACCACGACCCGATGGGGGATCCGGTCCTTGATCCGGGCGAACGCCCGAAACAGCGTGGACGCGTTCTTCTGGGGAAAGAGCTTGCCCACGAACAGCAGGTAGGGCCCGTCCAGACGGTACTTGCGGCGGAACGCCGCCAGGATCGCCTCGTCATCCATTACGTGGAACCGCGGGCTGGCGGCCAGGTAGACCCGGCGTACCCGGGACACATCGAGTCCCGGGACCCGCGCCAGCACGCTGCTCATGGTGTCGGATACGGTCAGGATACGGTCGGCCGCGCGGAGCACGTAACGCAGGTTGAAGCGCCAGCGGATCGAGCGCAGCAGGGTGACGGAGTCGCGGCTGGTGAGCAGCTCGACCCCGTGCATCGCCATGACCTTCTTGAAGCGGCCCCGGATCGGGATCGCGTTGAGCGGGCCGAAGAGGACATCCACCCCGTGGCGCTCGGCCACGGGAGGCACCACCAGCTGCTCCCAGTGCTCCTTGATCGGCACCCGCGACTGGGCCACGACCTCGGTGACATGGGGATGCTGCCGGTATTGCCCGAATCCCTGCCGCGCCCAGCCGAAGGCCGGATACATCAGCACGTACTCGTTGGCGCGGTCGAGGGCGAGGAGCCGGCTCACCACCTCGACCGTGTAGGTGCCCGGGCCGCCCAGCCGGAAATCGTGGCTGAGCATCGTGATCCCAATCCTCATCGGTCCGCTCCCGGCGAGGCCGCGGGCGCGGCCGGCTCGGGGCGCCGCGGGGCGGGCCTGGG
>DATCWW010000440.1:0-12706 GCA_036566145.1 Gemmatimonadales bacterium | reverse complement strand
CCTCGCCGCCGCGCCCGCCGCGTCGGGCCGCCGCGAGCGCGGCCGCCTCCCGCCTGCGCGTTCGGCGGAGGTGGCTGACGAGCGACATCAGTGCCACCACGGCCAAAAGGGAATAGATCACTACGCTTTCCATGGTGCCTCGTCCGAACTGTTACGCCGTGATGCAACTGGAACGCGGCGATGCAGCCACCGCCGTCGTCCTCCGATGGCGCCGCGGATCCGCGGCGCCGCCAGGTACGGCGAGCGCGTGCACCGAGGAACGCGAGACAACTCGCGCCTTGCCAAGGAGATCTGCGCGCACTTCCTCGGGTCCACCCAGGGTCTAAGGTCTTGCCACTCGACGCCGACCGCGCGGAGAGATGCGACCCAACCCGTAAGGCCCCGACTTTGCTGGCAAGGTCGGGGCCGACGCGTGCAGCAGCCCGAGTTGCCGTAGCCCGAGGAACGTCATGCGTCCTACCCACCCCGCGGGCGCCACCGCCAGGTCGCGCCCGACGTCGCGAAGAGTGAAGAATCCTTCAGACACTCAACCCAGCGCCTTGCACGGCGCCGTGCTCGTGCTCGCCACCGCGCTCGCCGGCGTGCTGGTCGTGGGCTGGCCGTACTACGTGCTTCCCGTGGCGGAGCGCGTTCGCCATCCGTTCCACCCCTGGCTCCGCCCCTCCGGCTATGTAGGCCAGAGTGCCGGGCTCGTGGCGCTCGCGATCTTCCTGTTCCTCTGGCTGTACCCCTTGCGGAAGAAGTACCGCCGGCTGGCGTGGACCGGCTCGCTGGCGCGCTGGCTCGACGTGCATGTCAGCGCGGCGCTCCTGCTGCCCCTCCTCGTGACCATTCACGCCGGCTGGCGCTTCGGCGGCGTGATCGGCCTCGGCTTCTGGGCCATGATGCTGGTGTGGTGCAGCGGCCTGGTCGGCCGATACCTCTACGCCCGGATTCCGCGCAGCCGAGCCGGAATCGAACTGAGTCGCGACGAGATCACCGCCGAGCGCAAGCGTCTGCTGCTGGCCCTCGCGCACACCACCGGACTGGACCCCAGGGCGATCGAGGAGACTCTCCGGCCGGCCCCCCTCCCGACCCACCTCGGTCCGCTGGCCACGCTCGCGCGTCTGGTGCGAGACGACCTGGCGCGACGCGGAGCCGCCCGCCGGCTCCAGCGCGCCTGGGTCTCACGGCGAGTGCCCGGCCCGCGACTCGACGGGCAGTCACTGGCGCGCGCCACCGTGCTCGTCCGCCAGGAGGTGGCGCTGACCCAGCAGGCGCGCGTCCTCCAGGCGACGCACGATCTCTTTCGCTACTGGCACGTCGCGCACCGGCCGTTCGCGGTGCTGGCGCTGACCGCCGTGCTCATTCACGTCGCGGTGGTCGTCGCGGTGGGCGCGACCTGGCTCTGGTAGATCGTGGGGGTGTCGGCCGGGTGGTGGCGCAGGCTTACGCTCGCGGCGGCCGCGGTGACGGCGCTTGGCCTGACGCGGCCGGACCGCCTGCCGGCGCAGATCTCGCCCGGCGCGCTGGCTGCTCCACATGAACCGCTGGAGGGCTCGCTCCAGTGCACGGCCTGCCACGGGAAAGGGGGTGAAGCGGCCATGACCGGCCAGTGTCTCGCCTGTCACAAGGACGTGGCGTGGCTGCGGGAGCGAGGACTCGGCCTGCACGCCCGCGATGGTCGCGAACGCTGCGCCTCCTGCCACCCCGACCACGCCGGGCGGGACTTCAGGATGGTGACCTGGACCGAGGGAGATTCTACGCGCTTCGACCACCGCCGGACAGGCTGGGCCCTCGACGGACAACATCGGGAGACCGCCTGCCTCGACTGCCACACCGCCAAGTTCCGGCGTTCGCCTGCGGCCGCGCTCTCACCCGGGCGCAGATCCGGAGGATGGCTGGGGCTCGACCGCAGCTGCGCCACCTGCCATGACGACGTGCATCGCGGCGCGCTGGCGGACAACTGCCTCAAGTGTCACGACACCCGCGACTGGAAGCCGGCCCCGGGATTCGACCACGACAGCACCGATTACCCGCTCACCGGCAAGCACGCCTCGGTTCGCTGCGACGCCTGCCACCTGAGCCAGCGGGTGGTGGTCCACCGAACCGTAGCGAGCCAGCCGATTCCGGTCTACCGCCCCGTTCCCCACAGCGAGTGCTCCACCTGTCACCGCGATCCGCATGCCGGTGGGCTGGGCGCCTCGTGTGGACGCTGTCACACCACGGCCGCATTCAGCACCGTCACCCGCGGCGCCTTCGATCACGACCGGACGCGGTATCCACTTCGCGGAAAGCACACTGCGGTGGCATGCGACGGGTGTCACAACTTCCGCACCGCCCGGGGCAAGCGTCCCCCGTTTGCCAACTGCAGCGCCTGCCACACCGACGCGCACGCCGGCAGCGCCACCCTGGCGGGTCGGCCGGCCGACTGTGCCGATTGCCACGACGTCAACGGCTTCACCCCATCCCCGTTTACCGTCGCCAGACACCGCGATACCCGGTACCCGCTGGAGGGGAGGCATGCCGCCGTCGCCTGCTCGGGTTGCCATCGCAAGGATCCCGCGGGTGTGCCCCGGAGTCGGCTGGGCACCTCCCGCGTGCTGCTTCGCCCCCCGGCGGCTCGCTGCCGCGACTGCCACGGCGACGACCACGGCCCCCAGCTCGCCGCCGCGCGCGACTGCCGCGACTGCCACGCAGTCTCGGGCTGGACCCCGAGCACCTTCGGGGTCAAGGCCCATGCCGACACACGGCTGCAGCTCGACGGACGCCATGCCGAGATCACCTGCGGAGCGTGTCACGGGCCGGAGCGCCCCGGGCTCCGGCCGCTCCCTCCGGCGGCCGCGCTCGGCCGCGCCCGCATCGCTCTCTCGCTGGCCGAGCGGAGCTGTAGCGACTGTCACGTGGATCCGCACGCCGGGAGGTTCTCCGCCGGCGGAGCCCGTGCCGCGGCCGGCGGCTGCGGCGACTGTCACGACACCCGCCACTTCCGGCCATCCACGGTCGAGGTGACGGCTCACGAGCGCCTCGGCTTTCCGCTCGACGGCGGCCATCGGGCAGTCCCCTGCCTCGCCTGCCATGACGACCTCGGGCGTCCGCCGCTCGCCTCGTCGCTGGTCGCGGGTCCGGCGCGCGATCGTCGCATCACGCTGACCCGTTCGTCGCGCACGTGCTCTGCCTGCCACGCCGATCCGCACGACGGGCAGTTCGCCGCGCGGACCTCGGGCGCGGGCTGCGAGGGTTGCCACGGCGTGGAGGCGTTCCGTCCGGCGACCGGCTTCGACCATGATCGCGACACGCCCTTCGCGCTTCAGGGTGCGCACAGCAAGGTGGCCTGCCTGGCTTGCCACACCGGCCGGCGGAGCGTGGCGGGCCGATCGGTCGTCGTCTACGCCCCCCTCTCGTCGCGGTGCGAGAGCTGCCACGCCGGACGGCGGAGGGCGTCGTGAGAGCGCTGCTGGTCTGGCTGGCCCTGCTTAGCCTTGCCGCGCGCATGCTCGTGGCGCAGGAGGCCACGCCCAGTCCGCATGGTCGGCTGGCTGAGCCCTGCGCGACCTGCCATGCGCCGGATGCCTGGAAGCCGGTGCGCCTGAGCCGAAGCTTCGATCACGGCCGGACCGGGTTTCGGCTCACCGGAGCGCATGCGGCCACGGCCTGCCGGAATTGTCACGCCTCGCTCGAGTTCGAGCGTACGCCGAGCACCTGCACCGGCTGCCACACCGACGTGCACCGCGGCGAGCTCGGCGCCGACTGCACGCGCTGCCACACGCCGAGAAGCTTCCTCGACCGCTCGATCATGGTGCGCGGCCACCAGCTCACCCGATTCCCGCTGACCGGCAGTCACACGTCCGCCGACTGCGAGGCCTGCCACACGCCGGCGCCACAGGGGAACCTCACCTTCGTGAACACGCCGGTGGACTGCGTGCAGTGCCACGCCGAAGCCTACCGGCAAGCCAAGAATCCCGATCACCAGGCGGGGGGCTTCCCGACCGATTGCAACGAGTGCCACACGACAGCCGCCTGGCCTGGCGCGCGATTCAACCACGCGAGTACCAGGTTCCCGCTGACGGGCGCGCACCGGGCGGTGAGCTGCCAGAGCTGTCACGCCAACGGCGCCTATCGAGGAACGCCTGCCACCTGCGTCGGCTGCCACCGCTCCGATTACGATGGCACCGCAAGTCCGGGGCATCGGGCTGCGCAGTTTCCCACCGACTGCACGGCATGCCACACGACCGCCGCGTGGCAGCCGGCGAGCTTCGATCATGCGGCCACCGCCTTTCCGCTCACCGGCGCCCACCGCGCGGTGAGCTGTGGGCAGTGCCACGGGGACGGCGTCTACGCCGGGAAGCCGGTCGCCTGTGCCGCCTGCCACCAATCCGCCTATGACGGCACCACCGATCCGAATCACCGGGCCGCGGGCTTCCCGGTCACCTGCGCCGACTGCCATACGACGACCACCTGGGACGGCGCCCGCTTCGATCACGACGCGACGTTCTTCCCCATCTACTCGGGCGCCCACCGCGGTCAGTGGACCTCCTGCGCCAGCTGTCACACCAACGCGACGAGCTTCGCCTCGTTCACCTGCCTGACCTGCCACCGTCAAGCCGAAACCAACGGGCACCACGCCGAGGTGGGTGGCTACCGCTACGACAGTCAGGCCTGCTATTCCTGCCACCCCTCCGGGAGGGCCGAGTGACCCGCGGAGCCCTCACCCTGCTCCTTGGCCTGGCGTGGGTGTCGGCCGCGGCGGCCCAGACTCCGACCGCGATGCCGGTGCGGGTCACCTATCTGACTGGCGCCACGGCCTACATCGACGCCGGCCGGAACGACGGCCTGGCTGAAGGGGACACCCTTCACGCGACGCGGGACGGCGGGCCCATCGCGACCCTCAGGGTCAGCTATCTGGCCTCGCGGCAGGCCTCGTGCGAGATCCTGTCCCAATCGGTGCCGCTGCTGGTGGGTGACACCGTCGATCTCATCCGCCGGCCCGCCGACACGCCGCTGGCCGCGGACACCGTGGCCGCGCCGCGTCCAGTCGCGCAGCAGGGCTCCGGCTTCGGCCTCCGGGGCCGAATCGGGGCGCGCTATCTGGGGGTCTGGGAGCGGGGCGGAAGCGGCACCCATTTCACTCAGCCTTCCCTGGATCTCCGACTCGAAGGCGATCACCTCGGCGGGTCGCCGCTAGGCGTCGCGCTGGATTTCCGCACCCAGCGGACGGCGAGCGCCCTGCCGGACGGCACCAGCCTCGCCGACGGTCGCACCAGGGTGTACCGCGCCGCCCTGGCGCTGGCCCCAATGGGCTCGCCGATCCGGGTGACGGCCGGGCGACAGTATTCCACGGCGATCTCTTCCGTGAGTCTATTCGACGGAGCACAGGCCGAGCTGCTGCAACCCTCGTGGTCGGTCGGGATCTTCGCGGGAAGCGAGCCGGAGCCGGTCGAGCTCGGCTATTCCACCGGGGTGCGCGACTACGGCGCCTATCTGCAGCTCCACAACCGTCCGACCGGTGACCGCTATTGGTCGCTCACGGCGGGTGGAGTCGGCTCCTACACTGAAGGGGTGACCAACCGCGAGTTCCTCTTCGTGCAGGGTGGGTTTGCCAGCGATCGACTGGCGCTGTTCCTGACCCAGGAGATGGACCGGTACACCGCATGGAAGCAGGCCATGGGCGAGCCGCCCTGGTCGCTCACCAGTACCTTCGGGTCGCTGCGATACGACCTGACCCGTACCGTGAGCCTCAATGCCGGCTATGACAATCGCCGGAGCGTGCGACTCTACCGCGATGCCGTCACCCCGGAGACCGCCTTCGATGATGCCTTCCGTCAGGGCGTGTGGGGCGGGCTCGGCTTCCGGTTCAGGAGGGGGCGCCTCGGGATCGATGCGAGGTCCAGCACCGGTGGCGAGAGCGGCGGCACCCATTCGGTGACTCTCAGCGGCGCGCTCGCCCGGATCGCCTGGCTGGACGCAGGATTGCGGTCACGCACCACCCGTTACGACGGGCCGCGCGAAAGCGGGTGGCTCGAGGCGATCGACCTCGACCTGACGCCCGCACCGACGGTGCAGCTGACGCTGAACGGAGGAATCCGGCTGGCCCGCGATCCGATGGCCGTTCCCACCGACCAGACCATCTCGTGGGTGGGGGCGGATGCGGACGTGAACCTGGGGCGCCGCTGGTACCTGAGCCTGTCGGGGCTTCACCAGTCGGGTGTCCTGCAGGCCAACGACCAGGTCTTCGGAGGGCTGAGCTACCGATTCTGAGTCGCGGCTGGGCGAGGGGGGCGGCGTTAGCTTATTGGCGCGGTCCGATGGGCGGCCCGCACCAATCCTCCTACCTCCCCCGACCATGACCTACGCTACGCTGCTCTACGACGTCGTCGACCGCCTCGCCCGGATCACCATCAACCGCCCCGACAAGCTCAACGCCCTCAACGGCGCCGTCATCGCGGAGCTGGACCGGGCCATCGGCGAGATCGCGCGCGACCCGGCGGTGCGCGGGGTGGTGCTGACCGGTGCCGGTGCCAAGGCCTTCGTGGCCGGCGCCGACATCGGAGAGATCGCCGGGCAGGGCCCGGTCGATGGCAAGGCTCGGGCGCTGGAGGGCCAGCGGGTATTTCGCCGCCTGGAGCGCTGCGGCAAGCCGGTGGTGGCGGCGGTCAACGGCTTCGCGCTGGGCGGCGGATGCGAGCTGGCGATGGCCTGTCATTTTCGCGTGGCGGCCGAGGGCGCGCGCTTCGGCCAGCCCGAGGTGAAGCTCGGCATCGGCCCAGGATATGGCGGCACGGTGCGTCTGCCGCGGCTGGTCGGACGGGGGCGGGCGCTCGAGCTGCTGCTCACCGGCGCCATGATCGATGCCCAGGAAGCGTTCCGGATCGGGCTGGTGAACCGAGTGGTCCCCGCCGAGCGGCTGCTGCCGGAGTCGGAGCAGCTGCTCACCGCGATCCTGGCGAACGGGCCCCTCGCGATCCAGGCCTGCCTCGAGGCGGTGGACACGGGGCTGGACCTGGGCCTGGACGAGGCCCTGCTGCTGGAGGCGAATCTGTTCGGGCTCCTGTCCGGCACGGCGGACATGCGGGAGGGGACGGCGGCGTTCCTGGCCAAGCGACCGCCCCGCTTTACCGGGGCCTGAGCGGCCCGCCGGGGGAGTCCGCCGGCACAATCTAGGTGCTTGCCGGGACTGCACTTTCCTGCCCTCTCCGGCTATTTTCCAGCGATGCCCGACAAGTGGTCCGGATGGCTCGCCGTCGCCCTCATCGCCGGGTGCGGCGAGCGCGACCGGCTGACCTTCCAGGGACCCGGCGGCCCCGAGGACGAGACCCCGCCGGAGGCCGTGATCGACGATCCCGGGCAGGACACTGTTGTGGCCTCGGGACCCGAGTTTCTCGTCGGCGCACGGGTGACGGATGAGGGCGGGGTAGACACGGTCTACGTGGACCTGGAGGGAACCGATCACGAGCTCCTACCTCTCCAAGGTTCCGGGCGAGATACGGTCCTGGTGGGCATCCCGATCATCACTGCGGGCAACCACGGCGTGATCGTCACGGTGCAGGTCTTCGGGGTAGACCTGGCGGGCAACCGGGGCCAGCGGGCTATCCGGAAGGTTACGATCGAGTAGTGCGGCTTCGGTATCTGGTGGGCCGGGGATTCCGGAATCTGGCCGACGCCCGCCACGAGCTGCCCCCACGGGGGCTGGCGCTACTGGGAGCGAACGCCCAGGGGAAGAGCAACTTCCTCGAAGCGGTCTATTACCCGGTCGTGTTCCGGTCGTTCCGGGGCTCGCAAGACCAGGCGGTCGCGACGTTCGGGGGGCCGGGCTTCCACCTCGAGGCCGCGGTCGAAGGCGTCGATGCCGCGGACGCCGTGATCACCGCGACCTGGCAGGCGGTAGGCCGGCGGAAGCGGATCGCGATCGACGAGGTCGAGTCCGAGCGGGTATCCGGTGCCGTCGGGCACTGGCTGGCGGTGGTCTTTCTGCCGGCCGACTTGGGCCTGGCTTCGGGGCCAGCGCCGGAGCGGCGGCACTATCTGGATCGGCTGCTCTCCCTGTCCGACGCCGCCTATCTGCGCGCGCTGAGCCGGTACCGAGCCGCGCTGGCCCAGCGCAACAGCGCCTTGCGACAAGCGCGGCCAGAGCTGGCCTGGGCATTCGACCGGCCGCTTGTGGAGGCAGGCGCCGCGGTGGTAACGGCCCGCTGCGCGTGGGCCGAACCGGCCGCAGAACGGTTTGCCGCCGAGTTCGAGTGCATGGGCGAGGCGGAGAAGGCCACGCTGGCCTACCGCGGGAGCGCCGAGCTGGCGGACCCGGACGCGTGGGAGGCGGCGCTCTGGGACGCCCGCGAGGCCGACCAAGCCCGGTGCATGACGACGGTCGGCCCCCACCGGGACGACCTCACGCTGAGGATCGGCGGACGACTCTTGCGCGAGTTCGGCAGCACCGGGCAGCTCAGGAGCGCCGCCGTCGCGCTCAAGCTGATCGAGATCGAGACCCTGCGCGAGGCGCGGGGCACCGAGCCGGGTCTTCTGCTCGACGACGTCTTCGCCGAGCTCGACCGGGAGCGGCAGCGGCGCCTGGCGGTCCGGCTGCTCGGGGCCGCGGAGCGGCAGGTCTTCCTGACCGCCCCTCGTCCGGACGAGCTCCCGCCCGGCCTCGAGCTCGAGGTCTGGCGGATGGCCGGCGGCCGGGTGAGCCGCTCGTGAGCGAGCCTCGCCGCCCGACGCCGCTGGCCGAGGCCCTGGCCAGCTATCTCAGGCAGTCCGGCTTCTCCAAGCGGCTGCAGCAAGCGGGGATCATCGAGGCGTGGGCCGAGCTGGTGGGGCCGCAGATCGCGGCAGTCACCGCGCCCGAGTCGGTCACGCCGGACGGGGTGCTCCGGGTCCGGGTCGCGACCGCCGCCTGGGCAAACGAGCTGAGCCTGATGTCGCCGCGGATCCTGGCCCGGCTGAACGCCGGCCGCCAGGGGCGAGTGAAGGAGATCAGGTGGGTGCCGGGGCCGTTGAGCGGGGTGAAGGGGGAAAAGCAGGGGTGAGGATCACAGGCGAAGGGCGAAGAGCGATTCACGTTCCCCTTCCTAGTCTCCTGAAGGAGCCGCATGCCGAAGAATGATGCCGCCCTGATCGAGGGCACCGCGGAGTACAAGGCCGAATCCATCCAGGTCCTCAAGGGACTCGAGGCGGTGCGCAAGCGCCCCGGGATGTACATCGGGTCCACCAGCGAGAACGGGTTGCACCACCTGGTGTACGAGGTGGTGGACAACTCGATCGACGAGGCACTGGCGGGTCACTGCGACACGATCAACGTGACCATCCACGCCGACAACTCGATCACGGTGCAGGACAACGGCCGAGGGATCCCGGTGGACGTCCATCCGACGGAGAAGATTCCGGCCGTCGAGCTGGCGCTCACCGTGCTGCACGCGGGCGGCAAGTTCGACAAGAACACCTACAAGGTGTCGGGCGGCCTCCACGGCGTCGGCGTCTCGGTGGTGAACGCGCTCTCCGAGCGGCTCGAGGTGGTGGTGGAGCGCGACGGCAACCGCCACCGCATGGCGTTCGTCCGGGGCAAGACCGTCAAGAAGCTCGAGGTGCTGGGCAAGGCGCGCGGCACCGGCACCACCATCCGCTTCAAGCCGGATCCCGAGATCTTCACGGTCCTGGAGTTCCACTACTCCACCCTGGCCGACCGGCTCCGCCAGCTCGCCTTCCTGAACAAGGGCATCTCGATCACGATCAAGGACGAGCGGGAGGACCAGAAGAAGCAGGAGACCTTCTTCGCCAAGGGCGGACTCGTCGAGTTCGTCCAGTGGCTCAACCGGAACAAAAAGCCCCTCCACTCGAAGCCGATCGCGTTCAGCGCCACCAAGGACGACGTCGAGGTGGACCTGGCCCTGCAGTACGAGGACGGGTACAACGAGAACACCTTCACCTTCGTGAACAACATCAACACCCACGAGGGCGGCACCCACCTCACCGGCTTCAAGAGCGCGCTCACCCGGACCATCAACGACGTGGCCAAGCGGCGCGACTTCCTCAAGAAGGAGGGGTTCACCCTCTCGGGCGAGGACATCCGCGAGGGGCTCACCTGCGTGCTGCACGTGAAGGTGCGGGAGCCCCAGTTCGAGGGGCAGACCAAGACCAAGCTGGGCAACAGCGAGGTCGAGGGGATCGTGAAGACCGTGGTGAACGAGCACCTCGGCAGCTACCTCGAGGAGCACCCACCGGTCGCGCGGAACATCATCGAGAAGGCGGTGAGCGCGGCCCGGGCGCGTGAGGCGGCGCGCAAGGCGCGCGACCTGGTCCGGAAGAAGAGCGGCCTGGAGAACGCCGTGCTCCCCGGCAAGCTGGCCGACTGCAGCTACGACGACCCGGCGCTCTGCGAGCTCTACCTGGTCGAGGGCGACTCCGCGGGCGGCAGCGCCAAGCAGGCGCGGAAGCGGGAATTCCAGGCCATCCTGCCGCTCCGGGGCAAGATCCTCAACGTGGAAAAGGCCCGGATCGACAAGATCCTGAGCAACGAAGAGATCCGCGCGATGATCACCGCGATCGGCACCGGCGTGAAGGACGATTTCAAGCTGGAAGACGCCCGGTATCACAAGATCGTGCTGATGACCGACGCCGACGTCGACGGCGCCCACATCCGGACCCTGCTGCTCACGTTCTTCTTCCGGCAGATGCAGGAGCTGATCGAGGCGGGCTACGTCTACATCGCCCAGCCGCCGCTCTACCGGGTGGCCAAGGGAAAGGAATTCTTCTACGCCTACAGCGAGGGCGAGCGCGACGAGTACGCCAAGCGGCTCTCCGGCGGGGATGGCAAGGGTACGGTCAACATCCAGCGCTACAAGGGCCTCGGCGAGATGAACCCGGACCAGCTCTGGGACACCACCATGGATCCCGAAAAGCGCACCGTGCTTCGGGTGACGATGGAGGATGCGACGGCGGCCTCGGATCTCTTCGACGAGCTGATGGGCGACCAGGTCGAGCCGCGACGGCTCTTCATCGAGCGCAACGCGAAGTACGTGACCAATCTGGACGTGTAACCCGCCGGGGCGGTGACCCGCGCTGCCCTCAGGCCGGCCGTCGCACCGGCCGTCCGATGATGATCGTGATGTTGTCGTGCCCCCCGCCGTCGAGCGCGTCCTGCAGCAGGGCCTCGCACGCCTGCTTGGCCGACGTCATCGAGAGCAGGCGCTCCCGGATGCGCTCGTCGCTCACGTGCGCAGTGAGCCCGTCGCTGCAGAGCATGCCCACGCTTTCCCACTCGGACAGCATTCGGGTCACGACGGGCGCGGTGTGCCTGCCGCCAATGGAGCTGGACAGCATGTGCGCGAACCGGCTGTTCGCGGCATCCGCCCGGGTGAGCACGCCCTGGTCGATCAGCTCCTGCGCCATGGTCTGATCGCGGGATACCTGGGTCAGCACCCCCCGCCGCAGGAGATAGCAGCGGCTGTCGCCCACCTGGAGGAGATAGCCGCGGGGCCAGATCCCGATCCACAGGGTGAGCGTGGTGGCCATGCCTGCGCGGTCCGGGTCGTCCTCGGAGTGCCGCCGCAGGTCCTCGTGCGCGTGGAGGGCGGCTTCCTGCATCCGCTCGAGAAACGCGGAGTCGTCCGACGGATCGCTGGTCTGAAAGGCGCGAACCGAGTCCGTCACGTACCGGGTGACCCGCTCCAGCGCCAGCCGGCTCGCCTCCTCACCCTTGAGCCCGCCACCCACGCCGTCGGCCACCATGGCCAGGAACGCCAGGCGCTCGGAGCCTTCCTGCAGGACTCCGGGGTCCGGCAGACTGGTGTTCACGACGACGACCTGCTTTTGCAGAGCGCAGATCGCGAAGTGATCCTGGTTCTCCTTGCGGACCAGTCCGGGATGGGTGAGGCCGTAGACGTCGACCTCCTCGTCTCTCGGCTTCCGGGCGGTTGCGGGGTTGATCACGGTCGCGGTCGAGCTGGTCATCTCCCCGTGCTCCAGCGTTCGAGTTGGTCCCCACAGGTCATCGTTGGTTCCAAACTACGCCGCGAAGTCCTTCCGCACACCCCGTGTCATCAGCCGTCCTCACTCCCGCGCTCCTCCCCCGACAGCGCCCGCTGCAACCACGCCCGCGCCTTGACCCAGTCCCGCCGCACCGTCCGCTCAGAGACCCCGAGCGCCGCCGCGATATCGGCCTCCTCCATCCCTCCGAAGAATCGGCACTCGATCACCTGGCGTTGCCGGGGCTCGAGCTGCTCCAGCGCCTCGTTCAGCGACAGCAGGTCCTCCACGGACGCGTCCACCGGCTCCGCCGCGTCGCCCAGGGTGGCGTAGATGATTCCGCCGCCCCGCTTGGCGGCCTTCCGGCGCCGGGCGTAGTCCACCAGCACCTGGCGCATCGCGCGGGCGGCGATGGCCAGAAAGTGGGCCCGGTTGGCGGCGTTGGCCGCGCCGGACCCGGCGAGCTTGAGATAGGCCTCGTGGAGCAGCCCGGTGGTCTGGAGGGTGTGCCCTCCGCCCTCCCGGTCGAGCTGCCGGTGGGCCATCCGGCGGAGGTCCTCGTATACCAGCGGAACGAGGCGGTCGAGCGCCTCGCGGTCGCCGTCGCGCGCGAGGTGCAGCAGGCGGGTCACCTCACCCGGATCGGCGGCCGGGTCGGACGGAGGATCAGGCGGCAGCGTCATGGCCAGCCTCTGGATGGCGGGGCGGCAGGAAGGTTAGGGTTGCCGCCGCCGGGCGACAAGCGCGGCGCCTCAGGGCCGGAGCCGCG
>DATCWW010000392.1:0-7308 GCA_036566145.1 Gemmatimonadales bacterium | reverse complement strand
GGTGTTGGCCATGAAGCGCCCGCCAGGCATGAACTCCTCACCCCAGGCGTAGGTAGCGCCTTCGAGGCCACCCCTGGCCGCGAACTCCCATTCGGCTTCGGACGGGAGCTCCTTCCCGGACCAGCGCGCATACGCCTCCGCGTCCTGGTAGGCGATATGGACCACCGGATGCTGCTCCAGACCGCCCAGCGAGCTGCCGCCGCCCTTGGGATGCCGCCAGTCGGCCCCGCGCACGTACTGCCACCAATTGGCGATGTTCTGCTGATCCACGGGGCCGCCGGGCTTCACGAAGACGAGTGAGCCGGCGTAGAGCATCTCGGGCAACGCGCCGGGGTAGTCGGCGGGATTGGGAGGCAGCTCGGCGAGGGTCACGTAACCGGTGGCCTCGACGAAGCGGGCGAACTCCTTGTTGGTGACCGGAGTGCGGTCGATCCAGAACCCGTCCACGGCTACCCGGTGGACCGGGCGCTCCTCCGGATAGTGCCGGTCGGAGCCCATCCCGAGCTCGCCGCCGGGAATCCAAGCCATGTTGGCCGTAGCCTCCGCGCTTGGCACTCCCGGCGTCACGCCCGCTCCCACCGTGTCGATCGTCAGAGTCTCATTCATGCGCTGGCCCGCCCTCGCCCTTCGGCTAGTTGATGCGGTTCAGCTCCACCCGCCGATTCTGCTGACGTCCCGCCGCGCTCTTGTTACTGGCGACCGGCTTGTCGGGCCCGAACCCCTTGGAGGTGAGCTGGGCCGGCGAGACACCGTTGGACTCGAGGAAGCTCTCGACCGCCTTCGCCCGCGCCGAAGAGAGCCGCATGTTAGTGGCCCGAGAGCCGGTATTGTCGGTATGGCCGGAGACCTGGACCCGGACGTCGGGGTTGGCCGCGAGCGAATGGGCCACGTCCTTGAGGACCGCCTTGCCCGAATCGGTCAGCTCCGACTTGCCGGTGGCGAAGGTCACGCCCTGCAGGATGACGGTCCGCTTGGTGCCCTCGAACAGCTTGGGGCAGCCCTGCTGGTCCACCGCCTGCCCGTTAGGCGTGCTGGGGCAGACGTCCACTCCGTCGGGGACTCCGTCGGCATCGCTGTCGCGAGAGCATCCGCGAGCGTCCACCGGCTGGCCGGCCGGGGTATCGACGCAGGCGTCGATGTTGTCCATCACGCCGTCCTTGTCCCGGTCGATCTGCCCGATGGCGCAGCCGTCGTTGTCCACCCGCTCGCCGGCCGGCGAGTCGGGGCACTTGTCGACGTTGTCGTTGACGCGGTCGGCGTCGCTGTCGACCTGGCTGGAGGAGCACCCCGAGGCGTTCACCGTCTCGCCCGAGGGAGTGTCGAGGCACTTGTCGAGGTTATCGATGACCCCGTCGTTGTCCTTGTCCTTTTGCTCCGCGGCGCAGCCTTCGGCATCCACCTTGGCGCCGGCCGCGGTATTGGCACAGCGATCCGCGCTGTCCTTCACACTGTCCTTGTCGGTGTCCCGTTGGCTGGCGGCGCACCCGCTGGTATCGATCGACGCCCCGGCGGGGGTGCCGGGGCAGCGGTCGTCCTTGTCCTTCACCTTGTCCTTGTCGCCGTCGTAGCTGTTCCCGAAGAGGAGAACCACACCGCCCTGCACGCCCCAGTTCTTGTAGTCGTCCGCCGCAACCTCGGAGGGACTGGGGACATAGTCGATGGTACCGTCCACCTGCAGGGCGAACTTCTCCCCCACCCCGAGGCGCAGGCCGAGGAGCCCGGTCGCTCCGTCGTCGTCGAAGTCCACGTCCTTGCCGAACATGTTGCGCACGTAGCCGGCGCCGATGCGGATGGCGCTGGCATAGCCGCCCAGCGGGATGTGGTAGGTAAGCCGGCCGCGAATGGGGGTATTGTCCACGTCGAGCGAGGGCGTGCCGGTCGTGCTGGTGGTGGTATAAGCGCCCTCGGCCTCGAGCGCGAAGTTCCGGATAAGGAAGATGCCGAGTGTGCCGCCGCCGCCGACTTCGTCGTCGAGGGCGAGCGCGTCGTCGAAGAACGTGTAGCGGGCGAAGCCGCCGATTTCGAAGGTCCCGGGCGACTGGGCGGCGCAAGGTGCGGCGATACCGAGGGCGACCGAGAGGAGGAAGGATGCGCGCATGCTCATCGCTGCTCCACGATCTGAAGGGTTCGAGGGCACACTACCGGGGCCCGCTGGCCCGCGATACTGAACCTTCGGCTAGGTAAAGGACCGGCTCAGACCTCGCGTATCGACCAGAGAAGCGAAATCACTTGGAGTGCTATCAACGCGAGGGATATCGGGAAGACCGGCGCCCGCCATGCGAGCCGCCAGCCCACGGCTGCATCGAGATACGGGCCGTCGTCGCCACCTGGTCGCGTTCCCCGCACAGGGACGGTTGAGCCGAGTGCGCTCGCGGGCCCCGTAGTCGGAGCCGAGGCCGGCGGAGGGCGCAGGGTGGAGTCCGCCACAGGGACATGAATGCCGGGCCGTTATACCGCTGTTATACCAAGGTGTAAGTTGCGCTTCCGCGGGTTCGGGGTGCTCTTAAAAGAGCGTACGCAACGGAACCCATACCGCCTCTATTCCATGCCTGCAGTCCGATACGGGGTACCGAGCCCGGCCGGCGCGTCCCGCCGGAGGTTCGACTTGTTCGGGCCCACGTGGCATTGCTGCCTGGTCACCACGCTGCTGCCCGACAGTCGAGTGGCGGGATGGGTCATCCTCCTCCAGGCCGTTGCCATCGTGGCCTTAGGGCTGGCTCTGCGCCGCCGGGCCCAGACCCGGACCTCCGCGGAGGAGCGGCTCCGCTTCGAGCGCCTCCTGGGTGAGCTTTCGGCCGAGCTGAGCAGTGCGTCGGCCGAGCGGGTCGACGAGGCGGTGGGCCTCTGGGTGGCCCGTCTCGGGAGCCATTTCGAGGTGGACCGGGTGGCATTGGTCCAGTTCTCCGAACACTCCGATCGGCTTCACCCGACCCACACTAGCGATGCCGGACCCTGGCCCCCGCTCCCGGACGTCTACGAGGCGGGCGAGCTGGCGAGCCTGGCCGGCAACATGCGGCAGGCTCGCGTGGTGCGATTGGGCGGGTTGGCCGACTTACCGGCCTCCGCCGAGTCGGACCGGGCTGCTCTGGAGCAAGCCGGCGTGCAGGCGCTCATCGCCGCCCCGCTCAATCCTGGGGGGCAAGCGCTCGGATTTCTCGCCCTGATGATGGTCCGCCGGGAGCGGCACTGGCCGGCGGAGACGTCACTGCAGCTCCAGCTCGTGGCGGGGGTGATTGGCAGCGCACTCCTGCGGCGGAACAGCGAACGGTCGCTGCGGAGCATCGACGCCCTCAGCGCGGCGGTCCTGTCCTCCCTTTCGGCCCGCGTCGCGGTGCTCGATGGGGCCGGGACGGTGGTCCGGGCGAACGAGGCCTGGCTCGCGCCCGAGCGCAGCAACGGGATCGCGTGGGCGCCGGTGGGGCAGAATTACCTAGCGGTATGCCGGAGCTCGCCGGAGTACGAGTCGGGCGCGACCGAGCTGGCCCGGGGCATCGAGTCGGTACTGGCGGGTGAGCAGTCCGGGGTGCGGCTGGAGTGCTCGACCTCGACGCCGTCGGGCGAGCACTGGTACGAGGTGGTGGCAGAGCCGCTGCGGCGGCCCACCGGAGGCGCGGTGGTCATGCTGACCGATTTCACCGCCCGCAAGCGGGCCGAGCTGGAAGCGCAGCAGCATCGAGCGGAAGCGGCGCACGCCGCCCGGGCGGCGACGCTGGGCGAGCTTGCGGCGGGACTGGCGCACGAGCTCAACCAGCCGCTCGCCGCGATCATGACCAACGTGCAGGCCAGCCGGCGCCTGCTCACGTCGGAGCAGCCACCCATGGCCCTGGTCGGGGAGATTCTGGACGACATCGCGAGCGACGATGTCCGGGCGGTCGAGATTATCCGGCGGATGCGGGCCCTGCTGGTGAAGGGGCAGGTGGACGTCCAGCCGCTCGATCTGAACGAGCTGGTGGGAGACGTGCTCCGCCTGGTGGCCTCCGACGCCATTCTCCGGCGGGTCCGCGTCCATCGTCGAGTCGAGCCCGACCTTCCCGGTATTACGGGGGACCGGGTGCAACTCCAGCAGGTGATCCTGAACCTGGTGGTCAACGGGCTGGAGGCGATGTCGGCCATGCCGGCGGCCCGTCGCCACCTCACGATCGAGACGGACCTGCTCGACGAGGGACTGGTGGCCCTCACCGTGCGGGACCACGGCCCCGGGATCGCCCCGGAGCTGCTGGGCAAGATCTACGAGCCGTTCTTCTCCACCAAGCCGGACGGCCTCGGGATGGGCCTGTCCATCTGTCGGTCCATCGCGGAGGCCCATGGGGGCCGGCTGCGGGCGGCGAACCATCCTTCCGCTGGGGCGGTGTTCGAGTTCGCCCTGCCGGTGGCGACGGTCGACCGACCGCCCGAGACCCGCCGCATCCAGGAGCGCCGAACCTATGCCAACGATCGTTCAGACCGTCTTCATTCTCGATGACGATGTCTCGTTCTGCCGGGCCCTGGAACGGCTCCTTCGCGGGATGGGATACCGCGTAAAGGCGTTCCAGTCGGCGTTCGAGTTCTTCGCCCACTGGAATACCGAGGAGGCCGGTTGCCTCCTGCTCGATCTTCGGATGCCCGACCTGAACGGGCTCGAGGTCCAGCGCCGCCTCGCCGGACTGGAGCCGGAGCTGCCGATCATCTTCGTCAGCGGCCAGGCCGACGTGCCGAGCTGCGTGAGCGCGATGCGGGGTGGCGCCGCCGACATCCTGCTCAAGCCGTTCCAGGAAGAAGAGCTGGTCGGGGCGCTGACGCGGGCGATGGCGCGGGACCTCCGGCGCCGGCAGGCTCAGGCCGAGCAGGTCGAGCTTCGGTCACGACTGGCGACCCTCACGCCGCGAGAGCTGGGCGTCTTCCGTCTGGTGGCGAAGGGGATCCTGAACAAGCAGATCGCGGCGGTGCTCGGGACCAAGGAAGGGACCGTGAAGATGCATCGCGGTCACGTCATGCGGAAACTGGGCCTGGGGTCGGTCGCCGAGCTGGTCAGCTACGCGGACAGGCTCAAGCTGGATGACCCCTGCCCCGGGATGCACGCGCTCGCCGGCCGGTTCCGAGGCGGGTCCACGAGGAGCGCCGTCGAGGCCTAGGAGCCTCGCGGAGCCTCCGCCACCAGGCACTCCACCAAGGTCCAGTGTCCCGAGCCGCAACGTGATCGTACGTTGCGGCTCGACTGCATTCGTCATCGGTATTGGGCTCTTGCAGCGGCGGGCACATGCGCGGACACGGCCGGAATACGCCCCAGCCGCCCAGTGGTGACGTCCCGGCGCCACCGCCACTCGTGGCGGTGATCGAGGACGACCCCTCGTTCCGCCGGGCGCTCAGCCGCTCCCTGACCCTGAGCGGGTTTCGCAGCAACGGGTACGCCTCGGCCGAGGAGTTCCTCGAGCAGGGCTCCCCCGATGCCACCGATTGCATCGTCCTGGATATTCACCTCGGCGGCATGAGTGGGTTCGAGCTGCAGGCCGAGCTCGCCGCCCGCCCGTCGTCTCCGCCCATCATCTTCATCACCGCCTTCGACGACCCCGGCACGCGCGAGCGGGCCCACGAGGTCGGCGCGGCGGCCTACCTGCAGAAGCCCTTCGACGAGCATTCCCTGGTCGAGGCCATCACCCGGGCGGCGGGGGCGCGCCGCGCGGGAGAACAGAGGTGAGGCTCGCGGGTTTCGCCACGCTCCTGCTGCTGGCGACGGCCCGAAGCGCGGTCGCCCAGACCGGCGACTTCAGCGTGCCGGCCGGCAGCGTGCTGCCCAACTACGACCGGATCAGCATCGGGCACCGGGAGGGTCTCGAAGCCAACGCCTTTCTGGCCCGGGCGGACGATGCCGCCGCCAGCTGGTTCAACCCCGCCGGCCTGTCCCTCAGCGAAAAGAGCCAGCTCAGCGCCAGCGCCAACGCGTACGAGTTCACCAGCTTCGCCCTCGAAGGCGCGGATTTCACGCGGGGTGGCACCCGCTTCAGCTCGATCGGCTCCTACTTCGGCGCGGTGCTGGGCGCGCCGGTCGTCACCTCACAGAAGCTGCGGCTGGGGGTCTCGTTTACCAAGCCGATCTCCTGGTCCCCCAGCCGGATCGAAGGCGCGATCGAGTCCCCCGAGACCAACGAGTCGTTTCTGTATTCCGCGTACGTCTCGTTCAGCACCTTCATTCCCGCCCTGACCGCGGGGCTCAAGCTGACCGACCGGGTCCGCGTCGGCGCAGGGGTCGGCTACGCCTATACCTCGCTCTACCAGAACCAGTCCATCGCCGACCGGGTGCTCACCGGCAGTGTGGTCACCACCGGGTTCCGCGACTTCGAGACCGACGGGAACGTGGGCAACCTGGTAGTGACCGGCTCGGCGCAGGTCGATCTGGGCGAGCGGGTGCGCCTGGGTGCCTTGGTCAGCGCCCCCGGGGTCCGGATCGCCGGGTCGAGCCGGGTGACCTACCAGAACTCAGTGTTCCGGGGTGCCGAATCGCGCGACATCGCGTTCCGCGACGACGAGATGACCTTCGACTACAAGCCGCCACTCCTGGCGGGGATCGGCGCCGCGGCCCGATTCGGTCAGGCGGAGGTCGAAGTCGACGTGCGTTACCATGGCTCACGGGACGCGTACGTCCTCTTCTCCAGCGACGTTCCCGCCGCCCTGGTCACGACCGACGCGACGGGCACACCGAGCGAAGGCACCCTGGCTTTCGCCGACATCGTCGAAGAGACCAAGGCCGTCACCAACGTCTCCGTCGGCGGGCACTATGCCGTTTCTCCGAGCTTCCGAGTGCACGCCGGGTTCTTCACCGACAACAGCCCGGTCGAGCATCCCGAGACCTCGATCTTCCGCGCCGTCGACCTGACCGGCTTCTCGGCGGGCGTATCGTTCGGCGCCGGCAAGCTCACCGCGTCGGCCGGCGTCTCGGGATCGCGCGGCACCGGCGCCGGGCGCGAGATCGGCCCCACCCTGGGTGGCCGCGAGGGGGTGACCAAGATCAAGGTCCGCACCCTCAACCTGCTCTACGCCGTCTCTTACGCGTTCTGATCGCCTCCCACCCCCCAGTCCTGAACCAGCACGCGGGCGCCGACCGCGATGGGGACCGCCCCGGCGGTCCTGACATCGCAGCGGACGCCCGCGGCAATCCGGCGGGCCGGCTCCTGCGTGGCTGCCTACATCGAATCGTGCGGAGCCATCGTGGTGTCCATCGGCTGCGTGAGCGAATCGGTGACGGTGTCCTTCATGGCCCCGGCCGTCGAGTCGGTCATCGCCGCGGTGCTGTCGACCGCCGCGCCGGCGGCCGCGGCGGCCGCGTTGGCGCTA
>DATCWW010000378.1:0-26025 GCA_036566145.1 Gemmatimonadales bacterium | reverse complement strand
GACCGGCTCGCTCCAGCTCACGCCGTCGGTCGATCGCGTGAGCAGGATGACGTTGTCGCGCTCCGCCTGCCGGTAATAGAGACGCAGCTCGCGCGACGAGGGGTCGTACAGGATGTCGGGGTCGGAGAGATAGCCGGCGCTCGGACGGGCGATCGGATTGACCACGCCCTCCTCCAGGATCCATTGGTCGGGCCGCCCGTCGGCGACGAAGACCGACGGGTTCTCGAACTTGGCATTGCCGTACGGATACGGGGTCAACGCAAGGTGCTCGGGATAGCGGAAGGCCGCGCCGGTGGTCCGGACGTAGTCGGGATGAACCATCTGGTCCGACCGCTCGTAGGTCGGCGGGTGGATCGGCCGGACGACACCGATGGGAACATCCTCGACCGACTCCCCCAGGGCGGTGAACGTGGCGGGCTCGAGGCCATGGGTGCCGACCGACGCGCGGTTGGGTCCTGCGTGCGCGCCGAGCACCCACCGCGCGCTCACTTTTCCATCGGCGTCGCTGACCGTGTTCGCCGGATAGAGCCGGCTGTCACCTTCAGCGCTCCAGTCGACCCGCACGCCCGGGACGGGTGCTCCCTTCTCGTCCACCACCTCCGCCACGATCGGCGCCGGAAGCGGCCGGCCCGCCGGTGCCGCCTGATTGGCGCCATCTCTCGGGCGGATCGCCGCCGGTGTGGTCGGCGCGGATGCGTCGCTGCCGCACCCGGTGAGTGGTGCGGATAGCAACAGTGCGGCAGCCATCAGCGTGTGATCGTGGCGGCGGTGTCGATGCATAGTCACTGTGCTTAGACACGCGAGATGACGCGAACGTCACCGCCACTCACACGCAATTTCGAGATTGTTACTGCGCGAAACCGCGACGCACTCGCACTCGTCGTGGGATGGATCCGCTGCGCGCGGAGATTTCGTTGCGAAACGTTCTGCGGAAGGGCTCTAGCTGATCAACGAGCACGCCTGGAACGGCGCCGAATCAGCGAGCCGGCGTGGACGTCCAGTGCGGAATCGTGGGGATCTACGGCAGGAAACCCTCGGCCGGGGAAGTCGGCGGGGACCTTCAGTGCGCGGCAGTCGCCGGCGGAGGACCGCCGCGCGGGGTATCTACTCTACCGGTCGTGCCCGAGCGCCCGCCCGGGCGCCCTGCCTCATACCGGCCCGTTGAACGCCGGATCGCTGGCGCGGGTCCGGAGCTCGGTGGACTCCCCCCGGTACCACCCACCCCGGAACTCGAAGTGACGCTCGTCCAGGATCCGTGTTGCCAGGGCAGCGGTGCCCTGCTGCTGCACCTGCCACAGGAGGACCTGGGCTCCCAGCTCCGCCGCCGGAACCCACACCCCGGCCTCGACCTGGGGATAGCGGTCGGCGAATTCCGGCTTGAGCCTGGCCTCCCGGGCTGTGAACTCCATGGCCACCTCCTGGGTGCGATCACCGGCGGTGCCGGGACGTGTTTGGGGGAATATTCGTAGATAATGCAGCCGACCGGGACAGTCCACCAGTGGTGCAAGGTGTGTCGTCCGGGCCAGTTCCGGGCGTCTCCAGACCAATCCAGCCCCAACTCCAGGACTCGCATGCCCCCTCGGCCGCGGCTACTTCCCCTGCTCCTGCTACTCGCCTGCGGCCATTCCGAGCCCTTTACCAACCCCGACACCGGTACCGACCAGCCGTTCGATCCGGGCCCCCCGGTCCGGCTCACCGCCAACCGGGGCGGCGACTTCGAGCCGGCCTGGCTGGCGGACGGGTCGGGAACCCTCTACTCCGTCTCCGACCCCAGCCGGGAGGACCGTGACGTCTGCCTGGCCATGATCCCGGCCGGGAGCAACCGGCAGTCGGAGCTCTGGTGCGACGTGCCGGAGGGGTTCGAGCGGAGTGACGCGGTCCATGCTGCAGGACCCGGGCCGGACGGTCGGCTCGCCTTCCTGGCGACGGCCACCGGGCTGACCAACGCCCTGCCCGAAGACCTCGGCCTCCGCGTCGCCCCGACCGTAGACCCGACCGGAGGGGCCGAGGTCCTGCACCTGCCCTACACCAGGGGGGCCGTCCTCTTCAACTGGGTTGGCCGGATTCGATGGCTGGAGGGCGACCGGCTCGCCTACCTCGGCCAGCGCCTGCTGGTGCGCCAGCAGTGCGCCAATTTCGTCTGCGCCCCGCCGGACACGACGGTCGCGAGCCTGGGAGTCGAAGAGCTCGCTCTGGGCTCGTCCACCCCGGCTGCGCTGCCCGGCACCGCGGGGGCGACCGGCCTGGCGACCCTGGCCGAGGGCGCCGTAGTGCTCTACACCCTCGCGGGTGACAGCCGGATCTTCCGCCGCAATCTCTCGTCGGGGGAGGTCACCGTCGCCCATGACTTCGGGGCCGCCGGTATCGCCCGCGATCTCGACGCCGCCGGGTCCCGGGTCGTCGCCGTGGTCGGAGGACTGGTCGGACAGGTGACCGACCCCGACCTGGGACCGATCCAGTGGGACAGCGGCGGAGTGTTGCACCTGGTGGATTTGGACGACAACAGTGATGCGCCGTTCCCCGACGGGGGCAGGCTTTATCGGCGGCCGGCCCTTTCCCCGGCCGGCGACCTGGTGATGGCCGAAGGGTACCGAT
The DNA here is from genome assembly GCA_036566145.1 of Gemmatimonadales bacterium. Classification (GTDB taxonomy): domain Bacteria; phylum Gemmatimonadota; class Gemmatimonadetes; order Gemmatimonadales; family GWC2-71-9; genus CAVVWJ01. The sequence goes on along the minus strand of DATCWW010000378.1, from coordinate 23,430 downwards.
TCTCGGTATTCTCCTTCGTAGACCCGGGTAGCGGCGCCACCATCTCGGACACCGCCATCGTCTCCAGCAGCGACCTCTATCGCTTCGGCGGTCCCTGAGCCGCCCCGGGCGGCCGCTCCCCTCCCGCTCCCAACCGGACCCGGCCAATTTTGGGGTCGCTTCTTCCCCGACCCCGGAGCGGCATGCGCGTCGCCGTCGTTTTCGATACCCCCTACGACAGCTGGCATTACGAGGATCACGCCCGCCAGATGGCCAAGGAGGTGGCCGCCTGGAAGGACGACGAGCCCGAGATGGAGTACCAGGTCGCGGACGCGCTTCGCCAGCGCGGGCACGAGGTCACGCTCATCGGGGTCAAGAACGACCTGGAGTACCTGGTCCGCTGCCTGGACGAGCTGCATCCCGAGCTGGTCTTCAACGCGGCCGAGGCCTTTCACGGGAACGCCAGCCTCGAGTACATGGTGCCCGGCCTGCTGGAGGCCGAGGGGTATCGCTACACCGGCTCGCCGCCGATGGCCCTCCTCGTCTCCCGCAACAAGGCGATGAGCAAGAAGGTGCTCGCCTGGCACGGGATCCGGGTGCCGCGCTTCGTGACCTGGCGGCCGGGCGAGCGGATCGCGCCGCCCGCGGAGCTTCCGTTCCCGCTGATCGTGAAGCCGCTGCAGTCGGACGCGTCGGTCGGCATCGCGCACGCGTCGGTGGTGCAGGATGCGGACGCGCTCCGTGAGCGGGTGGCCCTGGTGCACGAGCGGTTCCATCAGCCCGCCATCGCCGAGGAGTTCGTGGACGGGCGGGAGCTCTACGTGAGCCTGCTGGGGAACGGCGACGAGCTCGATATCCTGCCGATCACCGAGCTGGTCTTCGACCGCGGGACGCCCGCGACGGAGCGCATTGCGACCAAGCACGCCAAGTGGAACGAGGGCTACCGCGCCCGGCGGGGGATCCGCAACGTCTTCGCCCGGCCGCTCGCCCGCGCCACGCGCGCCCGGATCGAGGAGATCTGCCGGGCCGCCTTCCGCTCCCTCTGGCTGCGCGACTACGCCCGGCTCGACGTCCGGCTCGCGCCCGACGGCGAGGTCTGGGTGCTGGAGGCGAACGCGAATCCGTTCATCAGCTACGGGCACGACATGGCTCACGCCGCGGAGAAGGCGGGCATGGACTACTACCACTTCATCCAGCGCCTGGTGGACGAGGCGATGCACCGGCATGAGCGCGCCTAGACGGGGCCGGGCGCCGAGCCCGGAGTTCCGCTGCGTGTGCGGCCACCGACTCGAGCGGTGGTGGCCCTACTGTCCCAACTGCGGCCGGGCCCAGGTCTGGCGCGACGACAACGGCGTCACCGGCGCGGAATGCTACCGCTGCGGCTGGATGGTCAGCGACGCCTCGTCCTGGTGCCCCTGGTGCGAGGCCGACATCTACGAGGAGGGGGCGTCCGCGGTGCACCCGCTCAAGGCCCCGCGCGGGTTCCGCATGGATGCCCGCTGCGACTGGGGCTGTGGCGGCGGCGTGCAGTATCCGATGCCGTTTTGCCCCTGGTGCGGTCGGCCTCAGAGCTGGAACGAGGAGGACCGTTTCGAGGGGGAGTGCCCCCACTGCGGGCGTGGGGTGGACGACTGGATGAACGTCTGCCCCTGGTGCGGCAACGACGCGACCGGCCGGGATCTGATTCCCCGCACCCTCACCCGGGTGCGGCGACTGCTGCTGGTCTCGCGCATCCGCGACTGGGGCTACCGGGTGTTGCTGCGCCCCGGGATCTCGGGAGTGGATCCGCGCTGGCCCAAGATCGTGGAGATCGAGCAGCGCTACGTCGTGGGCAAGCAGCGGCGGGACGAGATCCCCTGGACCATGCTGGTTGGGCTCCTGACCCACGAGCTGGGCCACAGCTTTCTCTACCACCACTGGGACTGGACCCGCTCGCGCCGCTTCCGCCGCGCCTTCGGGGAAGTGGACAAGGCCTACCGCGGCATGGACAACACGTGGGTCTACTTCCAGCGCCGGCGCGTCGCCATCGCCCCGCGGGACCACGTGAGCGCCTACGCCGCCAAGCACCCCCAGGAGGACTTCGCCGAGACCTTTCGCTTCTATGTGACGCGCCGCGGCCGCCTGCGCGACCTCTTCGCCGAGTTCGGCCAGAAGCGGAAGGGCGTGATCCTGTACGAGAAGTTTCTGGTGCTGCACGATTTCGTGCGGGCGTTGAGGGGGTGGGGGTAGGGCGGGACGGCGGTCAGCGGTTGTCGCCGAGCACCTCCACCGCCGCATTCCTCCCATTCACCCCGATCACGCTGCCGCCCGGGTGGGTACCTGCGCCGCAGAGAAACACCCCGGGCATCGGCGTGCGCGCGGTGAGCCGGCGCTCCCACATGTAGTCCGGCAGGATCTCGCCCTGGAAGATGTGACCGCCGGTGAGGCCGACCCGGCGCTCCACGTCCGGCGGGCCGAGCACCTCGACGCCGAGGATCGCGGCGGGGATGTTGCTGCTGAAGCGCGCGATCGAGTCGATCACGGCGCGCCCCGCCTCCTCCCGGCGGGTCTCCCAGCTCCCCTCCCGGAACCGGTAAGGCACGTACTGGGCGAACACGCTCAACGTGTGGACGCCGGGCGGCACCACCGTGTCGTCGTACACCGTCTGGAGGTAGAGCTCGGCCCAGAGCCGCGGCGGCAGCTCGCCCTGGTTGGCCAGACGGTGAGCGCTGCGCCACTCGTCCTTGCTGAGGGGGGTGTTCACCTGGCCCGTGTGGTGCGGCTCGCGGGTGCCGGGACGCGCCGTGAAGTCGGGAAGCTCCGACAGGGTCATGTTGACCTTGACCGTGATTCCCTCGATCGGCACCCGGCGCACCTGGTCGGCCCAGGCCGGGGCGGCGGCGTCGCCCAGGAGCCCCAGCGCCACCCGTGGGTCGGCGTTGCACACGACCGCCGGAGCCGAGATCCGCTCGCCCGACTCGAGCTCCACACCCCCGCCCGGAACGATGCGCGCCACCGGCACGCCGGTCGCCACCACCGCTCCCAGCTCCCGGGCGATGTCGCACAACAGGAACGACACCATCCCCATGCCGCCGCGGACGTACCCCCAGGTGCCCGGCATTCCCTCCATCCGGCCCGACGCGTGGTGAAACCACACCGACGCGGTGCCGGCATCGTGCGGACTCGCGTTGGTGCCGATCACTCCCTGACCCAGATAGGCCAGGTGCATGCGCTCGTCGTCGAGGTAGCGCTCGACCAGCTCGACCATCGACCAGTCGTACAGCAGCGCCCTGGCCTCGTCGTCGCCGGCCAGCCGGCGCTCGATGTCGTCACGGGTGGGACGGGGGTCCAGCCAGAGATCGTCGGGACCGTCGGGCCGCAGCTTGTCGCGGAGCCGCCGCTTGACCGCCTGCATCGCCCGCCAGCCGTCGAGGTCCTTCGGCGCAAAGCGCCGGATTTCGGCCTCGCAGCGCTCGTCGTCGTTCCAGAGCTGGATGCTGCTGCCGTCTTCGAAGGGCACGAACATCCCGCCGCTCGCGGGGGTCCAGTGGAAGCCGTGCCCCGGCAGGTCGAGCTCGCTGAGCACCAGCGGGTGGATCAGCCCGGCCACGTACGCGCAGGGTGACATCCGCACGCCGGGCCACGGCTCGTCCATGGTGCACGCCCCGCCGACTCGGTCCCGCGCCTCCAGCACCAGAACCCGTCGCCCTGCCCGAGCCAGGTACGCCGCGCACGCGAGCCCGTTGTGCCCCGCCCCGACGACGATCGCATCCCATCGCCGGGCGGCGAGCGACCGGACCGGCTCGGGGAGACCGATCCGGCCCAGCACGGCGGCCGTGGGGCTGGTGGGGGCAGTCATGGGCCCCAGAAATTAGCTTGGGACCATGACCCGGCGCCTCTACTACACCGACTCCTACCTGACGGCCTTCCCCGCCGAGGTCGTGGACCGCGCGGAGGACGGGGCGCTCGTCTACCTCGACCGGACCGCCTTCTACCCCACGTCCGGCGGGCAGCCTCACGATACCGGCCGGCTCGGCTCGGCCCGGGTGCTCGACGTCGTGGACCAGGGCGATCGCATCGCGCACCGCGTCGACACGCCGCTGCCGGCCGGACCGGTGGATGGGGCGATCGACTGGCCGCGCCGCTTCGATCACATGCAACAGCACACCGGTCAGCACCTCCTCTCGGCCGTGCTCGCCGACCTGACCGGTCACGCGACGATCAGCGTCCATTTCGGCCGGGAAATCTCCACGCTCGATCTGGACACGCCCGAGCTGCCCCACGACCAGGTCGTCGAGGCCGAGCTCCGGGCCAACCGGATCGTGACCGAGAACCGGCCGGTCGAGGTGAGCTTCGAGGAGGCGGCGTCGGCCGAGGGACTCCGTAAGGCATCGGAGCGCGAAGGCACGCTCCGCGTCGTATCCATCCGCGACCTCGATCGGAGCGCGTGCGGCGGTACCCATGTGAGGACCACCGGCGAGATCGGCCCCGTTTTCATCAGGCGTCTGGAGCGGGTGCGGAAGACGGTGCGGCTGGAGTTTCTCTGCGGAGGGCGGGCGGTGCGCCGGGCTCGGACCGATGCCGACCTGCTGGCCGGTCTCGCTGCAGGCCAATCGGCAGCGCCCGAGGAGCTGCCGGCCTTGTTCGCCGCGCAGCGACAGGAGATGTCCGCTGCCACAACGGCCCGCCGGGATCTGGAGACGGCGCTCGCAGGATATCGGGCTCGGGAGCTGTACGAGGCGAGCGCTCGAACGGCCGGCACGGCGCGCGTCGTGATCGTGAAGGAGGACACCGGCCCGCCCGACCGTCTGCGGCCGCTCGCGCTCGCGGTGGCGGCGCTACCCCAGGGCGTGCTCCTGGGCACGACGCGGGCTCCTGCGGGAGTCATCCTGGCGTCGGCGGAGGACTCAGCGGTTGATGCCGGGCGGCTGGTAAAGGAGGTGCTGAGCCGGGTGGGTGGACGAGGCGGCGGCAACCCGCGGCTGGCGCAGGGCAGCGTGCCCTCGGCGGAAACACTGGACTTGGCGGTCGCCCAGCTTCGAGCGGCCTTGATGGGCGAGAGCTAGCGATCGCTGAGAGTGCTGGTCCCGCCCATGTGCTCCTCCAGCGCCCCGCCCAGGTCCACGCCCTCGGCACCGAGCAGACGGAACAGCTCCCACTCAGCGGCGCGGGCCGCGTGGATTCGCCGTCCGTTGTACATCAGCGAGATGACCAGCACCCCGTCCGGCCGGCCGAGATAGCCCGTAAGCGCGGCGACATCGTCAAGGGTCCCGGTCTTGGCATGCACCACGCCCCGGCTCATGCCGTAGCGAAGCCGCCGGAGTGTCCCGGTGCCGTTGGCCGGGAGCAGCAGGGGAAAGCGCTGGTGACCCGGCAGCTGCGGCAGTCGGGCCAGGTAGAGCATCTGGGTGAGCGGGCTCATCCGGTTCTCCTCGCTCAGCCCGCTCCCGTCCACCAGGTGCACGCGGGCCATCGGCCCCACGACACGCCGAACGTGCTCGGTGAGGAGTCCCGGTCCGGTACTCTGGCTTCCCGCCGCCCATTGCAGCAGCAGCTCCGCGCCGATGTTGAGGCTCCGCCGGTTGATCTCCATCGCGACGCTGTCGAGCGGCGCCGACTCTACCTGGGCCAGGACAACGGCACGCGGCGGCGCCAGGGTCACGGGGCCGCCGCCGCCGATCCAGCGAATGCCGGCCCGCTCCAGCGCCGCGGCCCAGACCGCGACCAGGAGCCGCGACGGGTCATGGGCTACCGCCGAGAGACCCGCGGTGCGTCGCTCGATGCCGATCCAGCCGTCCAGCGTCCATCCGCCATCGGGGTCGGCACGGAGCGAGAGCCGGCTTCGGCTTCCACCGACGGTGGTCGCGTCGATCCGGACCATGCGCGCGACACCGTCGGGAAATGCGCTCACCAGCTGCGGGGGGGAGCCGACGTCGCGGCCCGGCCGGAAGGTGAGCGAGATGGTGTTCTCGTGCAGTGTGACCGGGCCGACCGGCGGGGCGTAGAGCTGTCCTTCGAAGTCCGACGACCAGGTCGAGGGATAGTACGACGCGGCCCGCCCGGTCCGGCTTGTGATGGCGAGCGGACCGGACAGCGTGGCGATCCCACGTGCCTTGAGCTGCTTCGCCAGCTCGCGCAGGGTGGGACCGCTACGGCCGGTGCGCTCCAGGGTCGGGTCTCCGCCCAGCTCCAGCGCCCACGTCCCCAGCCAGCGGCCGGTCGCCGGCTCGAGGTAGCCGTCCCCGATCACGCGGGTGGTGATGCGGCCCTCGCCGCCCATCGTCGTTCGCGAGAAGCCCGTGGTGAAGACCTTCGTGGTCGAGGCCGGAATCAGCTCCAGCTCCGGACTCACGCTCCACAGCACCCGCCCATCCATCGTGCCGATGGCGATGCCCCACGCCCCACCCGCGGTCCGATCGGCGGTCCGCCGGTACCAATCATCGAGCTGCGCCCGCTCCGCGTCGCCCAGATCCTGGGCGGCGAGCTCGGCCGCACCCGCATGGCAGACCAGACAGGCAGCCACCAGCGCCTGAGAGAGACGACGGACCATGAGACACTCGGATTCGGAAAGTGGACGTTGGGAGCGAGATCCCCCGATGCTCCGGGGGCAAGCGGCAGGCCATGGTCCAAGATGTTGTGGGAGAAGGAGATTGCAGATTCTTGCAGGCCCGGAAACGGGCGTTCTGCCATTGCATCGGCAGGGTGACGCTGAGCGGTCTGGAAAGCCGTATGTGACTTACACCTGCTCCAGTGCGTGGAGAAATTCGCGGGCGCCGGGCCAGCGCTCGTCCGGTTTCCTCGCCAGCGCCCGCAGGATCGCCCGTCCCAGCGGCTCCGGCACGTCGGCGTTGACGACGCGCGGGTCGGGCGGCGCGTCGTTGAGGTGACGCGCGAGCAGCGCCACCAGACTCGGCGCCTCGAACACGGGCCGGCCGGTCACGCACTCGAAGAGCACCGCGCCGGTCGCATAGACGTCAGCGCGCCCGTCCACCGGGTCACCGAAGAGCTGCTCCGGCGCCATGTACTGGGGCGTGCCGACCACCACCCCCGCGGCAGTCAGGGGATGGTCGCCGCCCACCGGTCGCTCCGCCAGCCGCGCGATCCCGAAATCCATCACCTTGAGGAACCCGGTCGGGTCCACCAGCAGGTTCTGCGGCTTGATGTCGCGGTGGACGATCCCTTCCTCGTGCGCCACCTCGAGCGCGCGACACACCTGTTTGCCGATCGTGAGCGTCGCCGGGACCGCCAGTCGTCCCGCCTCGCGGATGAGCGCGGCGACGGTCGCCCCCCGCACCAGCTCCATGGTGATGTAGTAGAATCCGTCCACCTCACCCAGATCATAGGTGCGGACGACGTTGCGATGGGTGATTCGTCGCGCCAGCCGAAGCTCCTGCTTGAAGCGGTCCAGCAGCGTGGGGTCGAGCCCGCCGAGCTCGGGCCGGAGCGCCTTGATCGCGACGGCCTCTCCCACTTCCATGTCGTACGCCCGGTACACCACGCCCATCCCGCCGGAGCCGAGCACCTCCTGGATGTCGTAGCGGCCGGCGAAGCGCGATCCCACGGCGAGCAGCCCGTTCCGACCCGCGGTGTTCGCCAGCGTCGGCGGCTCGACGCCATGCAGCTCGTCCTGGCGGCCCAGGTACGCCACCAGCCGGTCCTTCTCCCGCAGCTCCTCCACCATCTGGCCGAAGGCCCCCGCCAGCTCGCCGATCTCGTCGCCACCACCCACCTCGATGCGCCCGGTGTACTGGCCTTCGCTCACCTTGCGGGTGGCGGCGACCAGCTGGCGGACGGGCCGGGTGATCCGGCGCGCCACCAGCACCGACGACCCCAGGGCCAGCAGCAGGCCGACGACGAACGCCCATCCGATGGTGCGGCTCAGCTGGCGATAGGCGGCGAGATCGGCGTCGCGTGAGTGCAGCCCGATGAACCCGCCCAACGGTACGCCGTCGGCGCTCCGAAGGGGCGTGGTCACGCCCTCGTAGGTGATGCCGTTGGCGGTCACCCGGAACCGCGCCGGAAGACTGTCGCCGGCGGCCTTCGCCGGAACCGCGCGGACCGCCGCCGCCACCGACGCGTGCGGCAGGGTGGACACCGCCACCCGGGGCACACCGAGCGTGTCCAAGGAGAAGAAGAGCACTTCGCTGTCGGTGTGGCGACGGAGCCGCTCGGCGAGCGCGCTGTCCAGCTTCGAGGCCGCCACCACGATGCCGAAGGGCGCGCTCGTCCCCGGCCCCGCGACGGGGACGCCGACGGCCTGATAGATGTCGTCGCCCTGCTCCCCAGGCTCGAGCCAGACGCCCTCGGTAGACTGCCCCTCGAGCGCCCTGCCGATCAGCGCACCGCGGGAAAAGTCCTGGTCGAACGCGTCCCGCTCGGCGGTCCAGGCCTGGAGCACGCCGGCCCCGTTGGTGATGAGCACCCAGTCGGCGCCGGCCTGGGCCCGGAGCTCGTCGGCCTGATCGAGCAGGTTGGCCCGATCGCCGGTGCGGAGCGACTCCTCGATCCGGGAGACGTACGCCGGCACCTGGACCAGGGCCTCGGTCAGCCGGCGGAGCGTCTCGCTCCGGCTCGCGAGCGCGTCACCGATCGAGGCGGCCGTGGAGCGGACGGCCCGCGCCGAGGCGGCGTCGGCGGTCTCGTCGGCGCGATGCTTGGTGATGAGGAGGGATGCGCCGAGCACCACCACCACCACCGCCGCGGTGCCGAGGAAGATCCGGGTGCCCAGCGGCATGGAGCTAGTACCGCCGGCCCTGCTGCGGGTAGGGCTGGCCGAACTTGTTCAGGTGGGGCTTGAACTGGTACCCGCGCGCGTCGAGCGCGAGCGTGAGGTCGGTGATGCCGCCGGCCGGCACCTGCACCTGCCGGGTCACCTCGGGAACCCGCTCGTGCCAGGCGTGCAGCGTATACGTCCCGGCCGGCACCGAGGCGAGCGAGAAGGTGCCGTCGCTCTGCGGCTGGGTGTACCACGGATTGTCCCGCACCACCACGATGGCGCTCATCTGCGCGTGGACGTTGCAGTAGATCTGCGCGATCCCCGGGCGGGTGAACCGGACCGAGCGAGCCTCGCCCCGCCCGTAGAGGCCGAGGTCGAAGGGATTCTCCTCGGAAAGGGAAAAGACGTTGTGGTTGAAGGGATCGTGGTTGGGAAAGCTGACGGTCGAGCCGACCGGCACCACCAGCACGTGCGGGCTCAGCTCCTTGTCGGAGGTCGTGATCTCCGCTTCGACCGGTGTGGACGCGGGCGCATCGGTACCGGCCAGCCAGATCACCGCCTGTCCCACATCTCCGGCCGGCCGATCGCCCTTGTCCACGATGGTCATCCGGCCTGCCACCGCCGCGCGCGCCCCCGCCGCGCCGATGGCGCACAGCGCCGCCCCGCCCGCCAGCAATGAGCGGCGGAAACCGGCCCCACACTGTACTTTACCGCGCATGCTCAAAGGTTACCGACCGGTCCTGAGCGCGTCAACGCGATGGGCGTGGCTGCTGCTGCTCGGGGCCTCGGCGCCCGCGGCCGAGGGGCAGAGTCCCGACATCGAGGCCAGCCTGCACGGCCTCATCCTGATGAACGGCTTCCACACCACCGAGAAGGTCAACAACAGCGACGTGCCTCAGTTCGCCGTGCCCGAGGCTCCCGGCGACAATCCCGCGGCGAGCGCCACCTCCGCCACCATCCGGCAGACCCGCCTCACGCTGGTCGGCCTGGTGCCGCAGTTCGGGGGCGGCGCGCTCAACGGTGAGCTGGACGTGGACTTCTTCGGCGGCCAGCAGCCCAGCAGCGGGGGCCGCACCTTTCCCCTGCTCCGCCTTCGCCGCGCGTTCGCCGAGCTGACCTGGGCCCGGGCAGCGCTGCTGGTGGGCCAGGAGGCGCCGCCGATCGTGATGGTGAGCCCGTCTTCCCTGGCCGCCATCGGCTTCCCCGAGTTCGCCGGGGCCGGCAATCTCTGGCTCTGGATTCCGCAGGTCCGCGTGAGCGGCGATCTGGCTCCGCACAACGGCGTCCGCTTCGGCGCGGAGGCCGCGGTCCTGGCGCCCACCAGCGGCGAGCCGCAGGCCGACTTTGTCACCCAACCCGATCGTGCCGAGCGAAGCGGCCGGCCCTACCTGCAGGGCCGGGTCCGAGCGCGCTGGGGCACGGGAGATCAGGCCGCGGAGGTCAGCTTCGGCGGGCACTACGGCTGGCTGGTGGACGCCGCGGGCGACCGGGTGGATTCCCGTGCGGTCGCCGCGAGCGTCTGGATTCCACTCAGCCCCAGGATCGAGATCAGGGCCGAGGCGTTTGCCGGCCAGGCGTTGGCGGGACTCGGCGGCGGGGGCATCGGTCAGAGCATGGTGCGCGACGGGGTGCCGGTGCGAACCAAGGGCGGATGGGGCCAGCTGCTCGTGCGACCGTCGGCCGGCTGGGAGATCGGCGGCGGTGCGGGAATCGACGATCCGGACGACGCGGACCTCAACGCCGATTCACGACTCCGGAATGCTTCCGTGGAGGGGCACCTGCTCTGGCGCAAGGCGCCGGTGGTCCTCGGCCTCGAAGTCCGGGAGATCCGGACCCGGTACACCGCGCCCCTCGAGACGCTCGGGGCGACCCACATCAACCTCGCCGCCGGGTTCGAGTTCTAGCAGGTCGTAATGGCGCTCCACCGCCTCGGCGAACGAGGGCACCGGGGGTTGCGGTGAAGGCGATAGCGCCGCCGGCACTCTCGGCAGCGGCCCGTCGTCATGGGCGGTCAGCTCCTGGCCGACCACCCGGGCCTGCACCCGCTGCGACACCATGTGCGCCGCGCTGGAGGCCAGGCTGAACTCCCGGAGGTAGTGGTCGGTCGCCTGCTCCACCGTCAGCACTCCCCGCACCAGCCCGCAGAACTCGATGGTGTTGCTCACATGCGTCGCGACGATCGCCTCCGCCGCGCGGGCGCCGACCATGCGGGCGAGCTGGAGCGTGCTCTCCTGATGGCGCCGCCGATAGCGGCGATGTTCCAGGACGAGATCGAGCCGGAGCCGCTGCCAGCCGCGGAGGGCCGGAATGGTGGCGAGCGGCGCGAGCGTGTCGATCTCGAGGGAGGTGAGGGTCCTGGTGCGCACGAGCTCCTGCATGGTGTCAGGTACGGCGACGACGCGGAAATACAGCTCGAGCGCCTCGAGCGGAGGGATGCGCGGCGCGAACTCCTGAATGAACTGGACGGCCTGATCGGTATGCGTGCGAACCAGCGCCTCCCACGCGCTCGCGTATGCGACGCGGATGGTGAGGTGCAGGCAAGTCGGAATCCGGCGGAGAGACATCTGGCTGGGGACACTCATCGCTCTTCTCGCGCGGAGCAATATCCAGTCCGGATGTCAGGGGTCCGCCGGCCCGGCTGCAAGGGTCAGGGGTAGGGCGCTAAGATATTTATTCCCAATGAACTACGAGCACCGTCCCCGCTCGGTGCCGGGCCGGAAAAAGGCCTCGGCGCCCATGGTGAGCGCCGAGGCCTGCTGCAAAACGCTACGTGTCGTGCCGGAGGCGAGTCAGGTCACCGAGGGGAGATAGCGCCCGTAGCGGCGCTCCCACCGGCGGAGGGACTCGAACGAGAGATTCTCGATCTCGACCGACACCGTGCGCGCGGCGGCCACCGCGGCTTCCATGTCTGCCTGATCGGCCTCGTTCATTTCCCGCCCGCGCACCTCCGCAACGCTGAGCATCACGGTGAGCTGATTGTTGACCCGGTCCTGAAGCATGAGTCGCATCTGCCGCAGCAGCGCCTGCCGGCGGAACCAGTTGTGCCGGTGAACCGCCCAGAGAATGAAGCCCTGCAGCCAGACGAGGAAAGTGAGCGCGAGCCCTTTCTCGCTGCCCGGGAGCTCGGTAAAAGTCACGCCGATCGCGAGCAGGACGCCCACGGTCGTGAGGAAGAGCTCGAAGTACTCACCCAGGATCACCCGGATTCTCCGTGAACGGAGTCGCGTCACAGGGACCTCACAACATAGGGAGACCGGGTTGTCGCCGATCGACCTGGAAGATGGTGTCAGGGGGATGACTAATTATCTGATGTCCCCGCCGCCCTGTAAAGTGCCAGCGCTGGCACAGAGCGTAAGAAAATGCCCCACCGGAGGTGCCAACCTCCAGTGGGGCATTCACTTTCAGTACGGGAATCCGGTTAGGCGGCGAGCTCGCGGAGCTTGTCGCCGTGCTGCTCCCGCAGCTGGCGGAGCGCGCGGTCGCGGAGCTGCCTGATCCGCTCGCGGGTCACGCCCATCATCCGGCCGATCTCCTCCAGGGTGCGGCTCTTTCCGTCGTCGAGACCGAAGTAGAGCCGGAGCACCTTGGCGTCCCGGGCCGGCAGCGCCGCGAGCGCGGCTTCCAGGTCCTGGGTCCGGCTGTTCGCCAACGTGTTAGCATCGGTGCCTTCCTGAGCCAGGGGGACGAACCGCTCCAGCTGGCCCCGGTCGTCAGCCTCGCGAACGGGATGGTCGAGCCGCATCGCCTCGATGTGCAGGGCGCTCAGCGAGCGCACCGCGTCACGGGTCAGCCCCGTCGCGGCCATGAGCTCGTCCGTGGTCGGTGCCCTGCCGAGCCGCTCGGTCAGCAGCACGGTGGCGCGCCCGAGCCGGTTGAGGTCCGCCGTCCGGTTGAGGGGCACACGGACCGGCCGGCCGTGCCGGGCGATGGCCGCCTGGATCGCCTGCCGAATCCACCACACCGCGTAGGAGATGAACTTCACGCCCCGGTCGGGATCGAACTTCCGGGCCGCGGTCATCAGTCCCACGTTGCCTTCGCCGATCAGATCCATGAGCGGGACGCCGCGGTTCTGGAACTTCTTCGCGACCGAGACCACGAAGCGGACGTTGTGACGAGCCAGCCGCTCCTGCGCCTCGATGTCGCCCTTGAACGCGCGCCGCGCCAGAGCCGTCTCCTCCTCGACCGTGAGCAGTGGGATCCGGCTGATCTCCTGGAGGTAGAAATCCAGGCTCTCCCGGCCCTCGTCTACCGCCTTGGGAAGCTGGCGCGCCCGTGCCGGACGCCGCCCGCGCGTACGCTTGGTACCTGCCACTGTGGCTCCTCTTTCTCCTAAGCTGCTGTAGGAAAACAGCTTACGTTAACCGCCCAGGGGGCCTTGCTCTCCTGCCACCGTGGGAGCACAGATGTCCGGCCCCGTTGAAACGTTGCACCCCCGGTCCCGCCAACCGCTTGTCCCGCTCCGACCTAACACTCCCCGGAGACGGCCGGTTCCCCGTCATTTCCGGGGCTTGGTCCGCCGGGTCGGGGCGGCCTCGAGGGGGTCGTCGGGCCAGTGGTGCCGGGGGTACCTCCCCTTCAGATCCCGTCTCACTTCGAAGTAGGTGCCTCGCCAGAATCCCGCGAGGTCACGCGTCACCTGAACCGGCCGCCGGGCCGGCGAGAGCAGGTGGAGCGTGAGCGGTACCGCTCCGCCGCCGACGGTCGGCGTCTCGCGCTCCCCGAACATCTCCTGCAGCCGCACAGCGAGCACCGGGGCAGCCGGGTCGGCGTAGTCCACCGGGATACGCGACCCGCTCGGCACCGTTACGTGGGTCGGAGCCAGCCGATCCAGCGCCGCCCGGCGCTCCCAGCTCAAGCCGGACAACAGCACCTCGGTCCAATCCAGTCGGCGGAGATCCTCCAGCCTCCGGAGCCCCGCCAGGTACGGCCCAACCCGAGTCGAGAGCTGGGCCTCCAGCCCGGCGTCGCTCATGTCAGGCCACCCCTGGTCGATCCGCCGGAGGAATTCGATCCGCTGTCGGATGGCCTTCACCGCCTCCGGCCATGGGAGACGTCCGATGCCGCTTCTTCTAATACCGTCCAACAGCGCATTCGTCACCCGCTCCGGCTCAGGGTCGGCGACCGCGCCCTCCCGAAGCACCAGCGCGCCGAGCCGCTCCCTACGCACGGCTCGAACCGCTTGAGCCTCCGGATCCCACTCCACCACCGTCTCTTCGGCGATGTCGGCGGCAAAGAGCGACCGGATCTCACCGAGCGAGATCGGCGCCCCGAGCAGGATCTCGCTCTCGGGGAGCCGTCCGTCGAGCTCGGCGGCAACCAGGTAGTCCTGCGCACCCAGGGCCTGTGGCCGGACGCGAGCGCCCAGGCCGTTCCGGAGGAGGTAGCGCTCGCCACTGCCGGGGCGGCGCTGGGCCACCCTATCAGGGTAGGCCAACGCCAGCAGTATTCCCGGCTCGAGCTTCTCGCCTTTCGCTTCTGCCCGGCCAGCACCGCCGCATGCCTGGATTTCCCGTTTGACCCGCCGCAGGGTCTCCCGGTCCACATCGGAACGCGACACGACGCCCCGCAGCAGGTCGATTCGGGTCCGGATGTCCGAATCGGGGACACCGTCCGCGCGCCGGAGGACATCGCGCTCAGTCAGCAGAGCGGCCAGCTCGCAGGCCGTCGCTCGGTCTCCCAACTCGGTTCCCCGTATGACCATGTGGGCCAGCCGGGGAGCCATCGCCAGCCGCGCCAGGCGGCGGCCGTGGGAGGTGGCCCGACCCTCGGCATCGAGGGCACCGAGCTGCCTGAGCAGACTGCGTGCCTCGGCGAACGCGGCCCCGGGCGGAGGATCGAGCCATCTCAGCTCCGCGGGGCTCGCCACGCCGGCCACGGCGAGCTCGAGCGCGAGCGGAGCGAGATCGGTCTCCAGGATTTCCGGCCGGGAGCGAGGAAGCAGGGCCGCGTCCTCCTGCGCCGACCAGAGGCGGTAACAGACCCCGGGGCCGAGGCGACCCGCTCGTCCCCGACGCTGGTCAGCCGAAGCCCGTGAGACGCGAATCGTGACGAGGCGAGCCATTCCGGAGCGGACCGAGAAGCGGGGCACCCTCGAAAGCCCGGCATCGATCACGACGCTCACGCCTTCGATCGTGAGGCTGGTCTCGGCGATGGAGGTCGCGAGCACCACCTTCCGGCGCCCCGGCGGACTGGGACGAATGGCCCGGTCCTGCTCCTCGCCGGAGAGATTGCCGTGCAGGGAGACGACATCGGCGGAGACCGTGTCGTGGAGCAGCTCCGCGGTGCGACGGATCTCCCTGGCCCCGGGCAGGAACACGAGTATGTCGCCCGGCTCTTCGGACAGCGCCTCCCGTACCGCGCCGGCCACCTCGTTCTCCAACCGGCCGCCGGCGCGCCGGGGACGGTAGCGGGTCTCCACCGGGTAGATCCGTCCGGGGCTGGTGAGCACCGGGACGCCCCCGAGGAGGGTCGCCACGGATTCACCGTCCAGCGTGGCCGACATCGCCAGTATCCGCAGGTCGGTCCGGACCAGGGCACGGGTGTGGAGGGTGAGCGCCAGGCCGAGGTCGGCGTGAATGCTGCGCTCGTGGAACTCGTCGAAGATCACGAGTCCGACCCCATCCAGCGTGGCATCCGCCTGGATCAGGCGGGTCAGGATGCCCTCGGTGAGGACCTCGATCCGGGTGGCCGAGCTGACCGCTGTCTCATGCCGGACCCGGTAGCCGACCAGGCCGCCGACCGGCTGTCCGGCCAGTGTGGCCATATGACGCGCCGCGGATCTGGCGGCCAGACGCCGGGGCTCCAGCATCAGGATCCGACGGCCCCGCAGCCAGGGCTCTGACAGCAGGCCGAGCGGCACCCTGGTGGTCTTCCCGGCTCCGGGGGCGGCTTGAAGCACGGCCCCGCCGCCTTCCAGGAGCGCTTCCCGCAGGGCTGGAAGCAGATCGTCAACCGGGAGGGGCGTCAGGCGGGTCATCGGACAACAATAAGTCCGCTTCGGAACCGGATCCGCGCAAACCCGGTTGTGAAGGGACTGGCACGGTGTCTGCACGGGCAGGGATCCCCGACCCCGAACCTGGGGCGGCGAGAGAGGCGGTTGGAACGACATGATTTGCGACTACAACGGCTGGAACGACGCGCCCGAAGAGGAGCGGGAATGGTTCGACCAGCACCCCGAGATCTGGGGTGCCGCCAGCCGCGAGAACGAGCTTCGGCCGTACCGGGTCAACCGAACCCGGCCTTCTCCGAGATACAAGGGCGACATGGCCGCCTGAGCTGCCGACAACCTGATTCCATGCCCTCACACTGCCCGACCGCTCATGAGCGGCCGGGCATTTTCGTGTCCTCGACCGAGGACACCCCATACGCCGGCGATCGGCGCGGGCCTGGTTCTCACCGCACGGCGCGAATAGCTCCGGCCACCGGCGCGCGGCATCTGGCCCGGTGCCGCGCCCCGGTCTATCGTTCGACCGTCTCGCCCACTCTTCCCCAACAGACGGGCCGCCCACGACATGGATCTGCACCAGGATCTGAGCGACCGCTACGCCGTCGAGCGCACCCTGGGTCAAGGGGGGATGGCGACGGTGTGGCTCGCCCGCGATCTCAGGTACGGCCGCCAGGTGGCGCTCAAGGTGCTCGATGCCGCGCCGTCGGATCGGATGGGCGCCGAGCGATTTCTCCGGGAGATCGCGCTCGCCGCGAGGCTGCAACATCCTCACATCGTGTCGGTGTACGACTCCGGCGAGACCGCGGGACGGCTCTGGTTCACGATGCCGTACATCGAGGGCGAGTCGGTGCGGGATCGCCTGAAGCGCGAGGGCGCCCTGCCGGCGGGGGACGCGGTGCGCATCGCGCGCGAGGCCGCGCGGGCGCTGCAGTATGCCCACGAACAGGGCGTGATTCACCGGGACGTGAAGCCGGAGAACATCCTGCTCACCCATGACGGCAGCAGCCTGGTGGCCGATTTCGGGATCGCGCGGCCGCAAGCGGCCGAAGCGCGGGCGCAGCATCTCACCACCACGGGACTGATCGTCGGCACGCCCCTCTACATGAGCCCGGAACAGGCCGGGGGGTCCGACGCGGTGGACGCGAGGACCGACGTCTACTCGCTCGGCTGCAGCCTCTACGAGATGCTCACTGGCGAGCCGCCTTTCCGCGCCGACAGCGTTCACGGCGTCATCGTGAAGCATCTCACGGTCGCACCCACGCTCCACGGGCGAGCGGCGGGACGGATTCCGGTGTCGCTGCGCCCCGTCCTCGCACGGGCGCTGGCCAAGGCACCGTCGGAGCGCTACCCGACGGCCGCCGCGTTCGAGCGAGCGCTGGGTGAGGTGGCCGAGAGCGTCGGGGCGCGGCGGAACCTCCTGCCGCTGGTTCTGGCGGGACTGGTCCTGGTCGCCGGCATCGGCATCCTGGTGGCGCGGTCGGGTGGCGTGGGCCGCGGCGGGACCGCGATGTCGGGCGGCTCCGTCGCGACGGGGTTCGCGCGCCGCCTGGCACAGCTCACCTTTTCCGAGGGCGTGGAGGAGTGGCCCGCCTGGGCGCCGGACGGCGTCCGGCTGGCCTACACCGCCGAGGTGGACGGCTTCCGCCAGCTCTTCGTCCGCGACACCCGGACCGGCACCGAGCGCAGGGTCACGACCGGCACCCGTGACGACATCCAGCCTGCCTGGTCGCCGGACGGGAGGCGACTCGCGTTCGTGCGGGCCACCGCGGACCGGGGCAAGCTCGAGCCGACCGACATTTACGGCTGGTACCAGGACGGCGGCGACGTGTGGGTCCTCGATGTCGCCACCGGCGCCGAGACGAGGGTGGTGGAAAACGCCTTCGGCCCCGCCTGGGCGCCGGACGGGCACAGCCTCTCGTTCGACGCAACCTGGGCGGGCCCTCGGCGGATCTGGATCGCGGACACGACCGGTCGCAATCCGCGGCAGGTGACCTCCGACTCGAGCGAGGCGGTCATCCACGCGCAGGCGCGCTGGTCGCCCGACGGGAGGCGGCTGGTCTTTCGGCGCCAGGACAAGAGCAGTGCGGATGTCGCCACCGCCGAGCCCGGCGCCGGCACCATCGTCCGGCTCACGGCCGACAACATGCTGGACCTCGATCCGACCTGGTCCCCGGATGGACGCCGGATTTACCTGACGTCCAACCGCGGAGGCGGGCTCAACCTCTGGCGCATGCCGGTCGGTCCCGATGGCCGCGCCGCGGGGCCCGCCGAACAGGTGACGACGGGAGCCGGGGACGACGTGGAGGCCGCGGTCGCGCCGGACGGAAGACGCCTGGTGTTCGCGGTGCGCGGGATCAACGCCGATCTCTGGCGGCTGCCTGTCTCGCCGGCGACCGGGCAGCCCACCGGGCAACCGTCGGCGCTGCTGACCACGTCGCGGGTGGAGAGCCGAGGCACCTGGTCGCCCGACGGGCGGCGGATCGCGTTCAATTCGGATCGCCTGGGGGAGATGAACATCTGGGTGCGCGAGCTGGAGAGCGGAGCCGAGCGCCAGGTGACCACCGGCACGGGTGGCGACTACCAGCCGGCCTGGATGCCGGACGGGCGGGAGCTGGTCTTCTTTTCCGCCCGCGGCGGCAACGCCGACATCTGGCGGATCGCCGTGGCCGGCGGGACCCCGGTCCGTCTCACCGACGACCGGTCCCTCGACACCAACCCGTTCCCTTCGCCCGACGGCCGATCGATCGCGTTCCTCTCGGACCGGAGCGGTCGGCTGGAAGTGTGGGTGATGGGCGCCGACGGGACGGGCCAGCGGCAGCTCACCTCGGTCGGCGCGGGGGGGCATTTCCTGCGCTGGACCGCCGATGGGACCGCCATCACCTTCCGCGCCGAGAGCGGGGGGCAAATCCGCACCATGCGGGTGAGCGTGGCGGAGGGAGCGCTGACCCAGCTGCCCGATGTCGCGAGCGGCGCGCACATGTCGCTCTCTCCTTCGCAGGACGTGATCATGGACGTGCGGGGCCACAAGACCCTCCGGGCCTATCCGCTGGACGGTCGTCCGGCCACCCGGGTCTTCGAGTTCTCCGACCCCGACGTCCGCATCGACTATCCGACCTGGTCACCCGACGGGCGCTGGGTGCTGTTCGACCGAGCCGCCCCGCTCGGCGGTGATCTCTGGACCATGGAAGGCCTCGAGTGAACCGCTCCATCTTCCCGCTGACGCTCCTGCTCCTCGGCTGCCGCGGTACCTCCGCCCAACAGCCTCCCCTCGCGCCGGAACCGGGCGAGCGGCACCTGCGCAACATCCGCCAGCTCACGTTCGGCGGGAACAACGCGGAGGCGTATTTCTCGCCCGACGGGCGACGGCTCATCTTCCAGCGGCAGGAGCAGGTGGACGCCGGGTGCGACCAGCAATACACGATGAAGGTGGACGGCAGCGACCTGCGCCGGGTCTCCAACGGCGAGGGGCGGACCACCTGCGGCTACTGGTACGAGGGCGGCCGCCGCATCCTCTATAGCTCGACCTTCGAGCATGGGCGCGCCTGTCCGCCTCCGCCCGACCGCTCGCAGGGCTACGTCTGGCCGCTCAACGACCTCGAGATCTATACCGCGCGTCCGGACGGGAGCGATCTGGTGCGGCTCACCCGGAACGATGCCTACGACGCGGAGGCCACCGTCTCGCCGGACGGCCGGCGGGTGGTCTTCACCAGCACCCGCGACGGCGACATCGAGCTCTACTCCATGAATGTGGACGGGAGCGACGTCCGGCGGGTGACCCGGCGGGTGGGTTACGACGGCGGGGCGTTCTTCTCGCCCGACGGAACGATGCTGGTGTGGCGCGCGGCGTACCCCGAGAGCGCCGCCGACAGCGCGGACTACCTGGGCCTCCTCGCCCGCAAGCTGGTGCGTCCGACCCGGCTGGAGCTCTGGGTGGCGCGGGCCGACGGGAGCGAGCCTCGGCAGGTCACGCAGCTTGGCGCCGCGAGCTTCGCCCCGTACTTCCACCCCGACGGGCGGCGGATCATCTTCGCCAGCAACTATCCCGACCGGCGAAGCCGGAACTTCGATCTCTACCTGGTGAACCTCGATGGGTCGGGGCTGGAGCGGGTCACCACCAGCCCCGAATTCGATGCCTTCCCCATGTTCAGCCCCGATGGCCGGCGGCTGGTCTTCGCCTCCAACCGCAACGCCGCCCAGCCTGGCGAGACCAACATCTTCATCGCCGACTGGGCGGAGTAGCTCCGGGAGGGAGGAGGACGGTCAGGCGCTGCCCTGCAGCTTCTGCTGGAGCTGCTTGGCCTGGTCGAGATGCTTCTCGATCACCGGCTTGGCCTTCTCGATGAGCGCCTTGAGCTGGGCATTGTCGGCCTGATCGTGCGCCTGGTTGGCCAGGTCGAGCACTGCCTGGTGCGCGGCGACTTCCTGGTCGATGTAGGTCTTGTCGAACTCGGCCCCCTTGGGCGCCGACTGGAGCGCCTGGGTTTCCTGCTGCGCCAGCGGGGTCACCGGATCGTTGGCCGGCGGCTCCGGGGTCACCTTGAGCTGCTTGGCCAGGTCCGCGCCCTGCTTCCGCAGTGCGTGATGCTCCGACATCATCAGCTTGGCGAACTGCTTCACTTCGGGGTTGGTGGCCTTGGTGGCCGCCAAGGCGCCGGCGGTGCTGTCGGCGGCGTTCGCATGATCGAGCAGCGCCACGATGTTGGCGTCGCTCAGATCGGCCGGCGCCGACGGGGCCGACGCCGTATCGGCCGGCACGGTGGCGGTCTCGGCGCCGGCCGGAGCGTTGGAGGCGACGTCGCGATCGCGATGGCTGTTGCAGGCGCCCAGCGCCAGAGCCAGGGCCAGAGCGGGAACGGTGCGATGGATCGGCATGGCTGACCTCGTGTAAGTGCTGACGAGACCAGCCTAGCGAGCACGACCTTGAGAGGGGGTGACGCCGGTCACCGGGCCCTATGCTCAGTGTCGGAGGGTGGGCCGCCAGGAGGCGCGGGTGAGCGGATCGACCGCCCGGCGCCGGGGCACTTCCTCGAGCGACACGCCGCCGGACTGGAGGATGGCGAGAGCCTCGGCGCCCTCGAGGGTCTCCTTTTCCAGCAGCGCCTCGGCCAGGGCCTCGAGCGCGCCGCGGTGGCGCTCGATGGCGTCTTTCACCCGCTCGTAGAGCTGCTCCACGATCGCCCGGATGTCGCGATCCATGGCCGCGTGCAGCTCGGCGCTCACCGCGCCGCCGCTCTCGCGCTCGTCGAACGCCACCAGCCCGGTGGTCGGCCCCATGCCGAGTTTGTAGACCATCTCCCGGGCGACCCTGGTGGTCTGCTGGAGGTCGGCCTTGGCGCCGCTGGTGACGGCCTCGGGGCCGAAGAACACTTCCTCCGCGGCGCGGCCGCCCAGCCCCTTGCAGATCTGACCCTCGAGGTAGCGCCGGGTGTGGAGCACCAGCTCGCCGGGCGCGAAATGGGCGACGCCCATCGCCTGGCCGCGGGGCTGGATGGTGACCTTGTGGAGACCGTCCTCCGCATGGAACACGATTCCGGCGAGGGCGTGTCCCGCCTCGTGCACCGCCACCGCGCGCCACTCGTCATCGGTGGCCCGGAAGCCGGTGCGCTCCTTGCCCAGAAGCAGGCGGTCGCGGGCGAGCTCGACGTGGCGCCAGACTACCGTGGACGCGCGCTCCCGCGCCGCGGCGATGGCGGCCTCGTTCACCAGGTTGGCGAGGTCGGCCCCGCTGGTCTGGGGCATGAGCCTGGCGAGCCGAGCGAGATCCACGTCCTCGGCGAGCGGGACGCCGCGCTGGCGCACGTGCAGGCGCAGGATCGCCTCGCGCTCGGCGGCGGTCGGAAGTCCCACGGCGACCGCCCGGTCGAACCGGCCGGGCCGGAGCAGCGCGGGGTCGAGATCCTCCTGCCGATTGGTGGCGCCGATCACCAGCACGTGCTCCCGGGGAGAGAAGCCGTCCATCTCCACCAGCAGCTGGTTCAGCGTGCGGTCGTCCTCGTTGTGGCTCTGGTTGCGGCCCCGGCGGCCGCCGAGCGCATCGAGCTCGTCGATGAAGATGACGCCGCCCCGCTTCCGGGCCTGGCGGAACAGCTTCTTGATCCGGGCCACGCCCAGGCCGATCAGGAAGCCGGTTACCTCGCTGCCGCTGATGACGAAGAAGGGGACTCCCGCCTCGCCGGCGACCGCGCGGGCCATGAGCGTCTTGCCGGTACCGGGCGGGCCGAACATCAGGACACCCTTCGGGGTCCGCGCGCCGACACTCCGGAAGGCCTCCGGCTTGCGGAGAAACTCGACCAGCTCGCGCAACTCGGCGACGGTCCCGTCGTGGCCGCCCACGTCGCCGAACGTGGTGCGCGAGCGCCGGGCCGCCCCGATGCCGACCTCGTGCCCGCCGCTCATCTGCCGCCGGAGAATGAGGCCGACGATCGCGAGCGCGACCGTCACCAGCAGCACCTCGCGCCAGAAGTCGGGATTGAACCCGCGGCTCGACTCGAGTGTGACCGGCGCGCCGGCCCGCTCGGCGCGGTCGAGCACCGGGGTGACCTCGAAGGTGGGGTAGACGACCCGGAAGGTGCCGCCTGCGGAGGCCCCGTCCACCGGGCGGCTCCAGACCCCGCGCAGCTCGGCGCCGGGCACGACGGTGATCTCCCGGACGGCGCCCTGGTCGAGGCGGGAGAGGAACGTCGAGTAGGTGATGGTCGTAGGAGCCGGCGGACGGGCGCGCCACCAGCGCGCGGCCAGGGCCGCAGCGGCGAGCAGGGTGACCAGGCCCAGCGGGAGAACCCACGCAGCGGGCGAGAGGCGCCACCGCGCCCACCACCGGCGAATGTCTTCTAGCATCGATGAACGTCCCGGAAACACGGCCACCCGCCATCGGGGGAACGGCGGGTGCCAGCTTCGCAACCTAAGCCGGTGGCAGTCTCGCTGGAAGAGCGGGGCCGCGCCTAGAAGACCCGGTCGAGCACCCGCAACGTGCCGTCGGTGACCGTCCCGAAGGTGAGATGCCCGACGAGACCGCGCGCGTGCGTCTGCCAGGGAAAGGCCAGCGGACCGGGCGTCAGGCCGAGGACCGGCACCACTCCCTCGTCCACGAAGCCCCAGAACGCCGTGCCGAAGGCGGTGCCCACGGTCGAGCCCAGGAAGGCCAGCCGGCGCCGCACCACGGCGTAGCCGGCCCCCGCCCCGATGCCGAGCGCCCAGTGGATGGCGCTCCCGGCCTGTTCACGCTCCTTCGGGGTAAGCCGGCGGCCGACCAGCTCGGCGCCCTTCTCCGCCGCGGCACCGGAGGAGGTGCCGCCGTCACGCGCCTCGTCTTCCTGCTTTCGGGCACGACGGTCTTCGCGGTCATACATGAAAGTGGTGATCCTGCCCATCACATAGGTGGCCACCGCGCCGGCGATGGCACCCTTGACCAGATCCTCGCCGATGGTGTGGCGCCGGGTGCGTCGCGACATGGGAACTCCTGGTGGTGGTTTCGTGGCTGTCTCCGCTCGGGAAACAATATGCCCTCCGGCCGCGGCCCGATGTGATCCGCGCCCTAGTTCACCCTGCGGCCGGTGGAGGCATCGAAGCGGTGGAGGCGGGCTGGGTCGAGGCGGAGCCCAACAGCCTGCTCCGGGGCGATGGCCAGGTCGGGCGGTGCGATGACGCGAAGCTCCCTGGCGCCGTCGGGGCCGGTCCGGACGTAGAGGAGCTGCTCGCTCCCTCGCGGCTCGACCACGTCGACGATTCCCTCGAGCTCGCCGGTCCCGGACGGGATCACGGTCAGGTCCTGGGGGCGCACGCCCATGAGGGTGCCGTCGGGTTGAGGGAG
>DATCWW010000366.1:0-2211 GCA_036566145.1 Gemmatimonadales bacterium | reverse complement strand
CCGGGACCGGATCTCCGCCAGGGTGGGATGGAGGCCGAGCAGCTCGCCCCGCTCCATCACCGGCGACAGGAGCGTCACGGCGCCCGCCGGCACCGGCTCATCCGCGGCCGCCAGGCAATCCTGGGCGAAGCAGCCGTCGGCCTCGGTGAACCGGTGGACCGCCTTGGGACCCACCCACGACTCCTTGCCGGTGCTGAGCTTGAGCACGTCTCGCTCATCCACCCGCACGAGCTTGTAGACCAGGTCGAGTGACGGGGCATCCGCCGAGGTGTCGATGCGGGTCCCGAGGCCGAACGCCCCGATAGGGGCGCCGGCGGACACCAGCCGTGCCACGTCGTGCTCGTCCAGTCCGCCGCTGACGACGATCGGCACGTCCGCGGCTCCGCCGTCGTCCAGCACCCGCCGGACCGCCCGACTCAATTGGTCGAGGTCGCCACTGTCGATCCGGACGCCGGCGAGCCGGTGGCCGCGCGCGGCCAGCTCGGCCGCGACCTGGACCGCCTTCCGCGCGCCCGCGACGGTGTCGTAGGTGTCGATCAGGAGCACGCAGCTGTCGGGATGGGCCCGAGCGTAGGCCCGGAAGGCCTCCAGCTCGTCCCTGAACGCGCTCACGTAGGAATGGGCCATCGTGCCGCTGAGCGGAATGCCGTCGACCTTGCCGGCGAGCACGTTGCTGGTCGACTCGAAGCCCGCGATCCAGGCGGCGCGGGCGGCCTTCATCCCGGCGTCGGTGCCGTGGCTCCGGCGGAGCCCGAACTCCGCCAGCGGCCGGCCGGAGGCGGCCAAGACCGACCGTACCGCCTTGCTCGCGACCAGGGTGGGCAGGTGGATCAGGTTGATCACCGCCGTCTCCACCAGCTGAGCCTCGATCAGGGGCGCCGTGATCTCCAGGAGAGGCTCCTCGGCGAACACGGCGGTGCCCTCGGGCATGGCGCGGACCGCGCCGGTGAAGCGGAGGCCGGCCAGGTGATCGAGGAACGCGGACTCGAAACGGCCGAGCGAGGCGAGCCACTCGAGTGCTTCAGGGGTGAAGCGTAGCGCGCGGAGATACTCGAGGACGTCCGCCAGCCCCGCCGCGAGCAGGAACCCTCGCTCCGGAGGCAGCCGGCGAACGAACAGGCTGAAGGTCGCGGTGGCGCGCAGGTCCGCCCGGAAGCAGGCGGCCGCCATCGTGAGCTCGTAGAGGTCGGTGAAGAGAGCGGCATCGTGTAGAACGTGCGGGCCCGAGGCAAATCCGCCGGCGGGAGGTGGCGTCATGCCCAAAGCTACTCTAACCTTTGCCATGCGCCTGTTCCGGGTTGCGCTCCCCCTTGCCGTGCTGTGTCTCATCGCGCTGACCCGGGTCGCCCTGACCTGGCGGGTCTACACTCCCACCTTCGACGAGCCCGCACACATCGCCGCGGGCATGGAGTGGCTGGATCGCGGCGCGTACCGCTACGAGGAGATGCATCCTCCGCTGGCTCGAGTGGCGGACGCCCTCGGCCCCTGGGTCGCGGGGCTCCATTCCGAAGGACAGGCCGGGATCCGGCGGGAGGGGAACGCCATTCTCAACCAGCGCGGCGACCAGGCCCGCGCGCTGGCGCTGGCGCGGGCCGGCGCGCTGCCGTTCCTGCTGCTCGCGATCCTGGTGGTCTTCGCCTGGGCCCGTTCGCTCGCCGGCGACGCGGCCGGCCTCCTCGCGGTGCTCGCCTTCACCTCGGTCCCGCCGGTACTGGCCCACGCCGGGCTCGCCACCACCGACGCGGCGGCAATGGGGACGATCGCGCTGGCGGTGTACAGCATGCTGCGCTGGCTGGAGCGGCCGGGACTCCACGCCACACTCCGTCTCGGCCTCGCGGTCGGGCTCGCCCTCCTGGCCAAGATGTCGGCCGTGGTCTTCCTGCCGGCCGCCTTCGTCGTGGCCCTGCTGGCCTGGCGCACGGCCGGCAATCCGCTGGCATCGCACCTCGGCGGGGCGCTGGTCGCCGGCGTCGTCGCCCTGCTGGTGATCTGGGCCGGGTACCGGTTCTCGATCGGGCCGATCAACGAGCGCGCGACCACCCCGGGTGTCGCGGCCTCCCCCGCACAGGCGGGCCCCGGCTCGCTGAAAGGGCGGGTTGCGGCGATCTTCCGGATGCCGATCTTCCCGGCCCCGGAGTACGTCCGCGGCATCCGCGAGATCCGGGGGAAGAACCGGATCGGCGAGCGCAGGAACTACCTCCTCGGCGAGCC
>DATCWW010000315.1:0-7316 GCA_036566145.1 Gemmatimonadales bacterium | reverse complement strand
CGGGCGGCCATTGGTCGCCCTGATCCGCGCGGCCGATTGGATGGGGAGCGAGTGGGGTGAGGACGCGATCAAGCTGGGTCTGCGGGAGTCGGATATGGAGGAAGGGCAGGATTACGAGCTCAAGATCTCCAGCGCCCAGGGCGACCTCGCGACCCTGCCCAGCCTGATCGACGCCGCGATCGACGCCAAGGCGAAGGTGATCGTCACGCTCCAGGACGCCACCCTGCAGGCGGCCGTGCAGCGCGCCAAGGGCGTGCCGATCGTCTTCAACCTGCTCTCGGATCCCTTCGCCGCGGGCGCCGGCACCAGCGATTCCAATCACCTCCCGAACATCACCGGCGTCTACTCGCCGGGCTTCGGCGATCCGGAGCAGACCCTCCGGGTCGGGCTGATCAAGAAGATGGTTCCCAAGGCCCGGAAGCTCGGCGTCCTGTTCAGCCCGGAGGAGCAGCTGTCGGTCATCTTCAAGGACCGGATGACCACCGCCGCCAAGAAGGCCGGACTGAGCGTCGAGGCCGTCCCCGTGGGCAACGCCAACGAGGTGGGGGACGCGACCCGTGCGCTCTGCGGCAAGAAGGTGGACGCGATCGAGCTCTTCGGCAACGCGGCGCACGCCGGGTTCCCTAGCCTCATCAAGACCGCCAAGGAGTGCAAGATCCCGGTCTTCTCGCCGGCCCCGTTCGAGGTGATGCAGGGGGCGGTGGCCTCCTTCTTCCCCGATTTCCAGGAGGGCGGGGTGGAGGCGGGCAAGATGCTCGCGCGGGTGCTTCACGGCGAGAGCCCCGCGAAGATTCCCTTCTACCAGTTGAAGACCACGAAGCTCATCGTGAACCAGGGCGAGGCGGGCAAGGCCGGACTCACCGTGCCGCAGGACGTGCTGCAGAAGGCCGACAGCGTGGTGGGCGGCCCCGCGAAGTAGGCATGCAGATCGACGCCATCCGGGACGGAGGGTCCGTCCACCTCCGTCTCGGCGGGCGACTGGACCGCGAGTGGGCCGGCCATCTGAGCGTTACGCTCGAAGAGCTGCTCCGCGACGGGGTCCGCTCACTCCGGATCGACCTCTCGACCGTCACCTACATCAGCTCCGCCGCGGCCGAGGTGCTGGCCCGATGGCAGCAGGAGGTGGCCTCCCTGCGCGGCGAGGTCGCCCTGGGGGAGCTCTCACCTGCGGTCCGGGAGATGCTGGCCATCACCGGGTGGAAGCCCGGCGAGCCCGCGACCGGCACCGGGCGGGTCGTGGACCTGCGTCAGTCTTCCTGGCATCTCCCCGCCGTGTCGGCCGGCGCGGGGGACTACCAGACCTCAGCCGTCGCGCCCGACGGACGCCTGACCTGTACCCTGCACGGGAGTCCCAGTCGGCTCACCCAGCACGCGTTCGGCGCGGATGACTGCGACGTCGTCGCCTTCCCGCCGACCAGCTTCGGCCTGGGACTCGGCGCCATCGGCCGAGCCTACGCAGAGTGTCACGAGCAGATCGGTGAGCTGCTGGCGGTCGCGGGCGGCATCGCGACCTTCCCCGGCGACGGGGCCCGTTTGCCGGATTACCTCCTGGCGGAGGGGACGTCGCCGCCGCAGGTGGTGCTCGCCTCCGGACTGAGCTGCCGGGGCAGCTTCGCCAAGCTGGTCCGGTTCAGCACCCAGTCCGAAGCCGATGTGGTCCCGCTGTCCGAGCTCGTGTCGGTCTGTCTCGACGCGGTGGACAGCCGCCTGGCCGGCGTGGTGATCGCCGGCGAAACGGCGGGCCTCACGGGCGCCCGGATCCGACGCTCGCCGGCGGTGGGCGGCCCGCTCCGCTTCGATGTGCCCCAGGTGCGCGACTGGCTCTCCTTCGCGCCCGAGCGCACCCATACCGTCACCACGTCCCTCATCGCGGGCGTCGTCGGACGCGGCGCCGGCGGCCCCATTGCGGGGCACCTCCGCCCGCTCAGCCTGGTCGGCCGGCTGTCGGGGCACCTGCACGCGGCCGTCTTCAGCTACCGGGCGCTGCCGCAGCGCACCGTGGAGCTGGCGTCGCTGGTGCGCGGCCTCTTCCGCAGCCACCAGCTGCAGGACGTCATTCACCTGTTGTGGGACGATCGAGGGGAGGCGGGCGTGGGGGAGAGTGCCCTGGTGCGCGGGGTCGCCTGGGTCGGGCCGATCACCGACGTGGGCTGAGCCGGCCCATGAATCTCCTCATCGGCGCGCTCACCATCGGCCTCATCCTGGCGCTCCTCGGCCTGGGCGTCTTCGTCACCTACCGGATCTACCGGACCCTCGACCTCACCGCGGACGGCGCGTTCGGCGTCGGCGCCGCAGTGGTCGCCGCGCTGCTGGTACGCGGCGCGCCGGCCCTGGTGGCGACGGTCGTCGCCGTCATGGCCGGGATGCTCGCCGGCGCCGTCACCGGATTCCTCCACACCCGGCTCCGGGTCACGCCCCTGCTCGCCGGGGTGCTCACCAGCACGGCGCTCTATTCGGTCAGCCTCTTCGTCATGGGAAGCGGGAACATCTCGCTGGTGTCGGCCGACGGGTTCGTCAGCGTGGCCGAGCGGCTGGCCCACCGATGGCTCGGCCTGCCGCCGTCGCTCACGTTGTTCGACACCATCGTCGGTGGCGGCAGCATCGCCTCCCTCGGGCTCATGCTCGTCCTTGCGGTCGGCACGGCCGCTCTGCTGGCGCTGTTCCTCAACACCGAAATCGGGACCGCGATGCGGGCGGCGGGGAACAACCCCCAGATGGCGCGCGCCCTGGCCATCGACGTGAACGGTATGGTGGTGCTGGGACTCTGTCTCGCCAACGGGCTGGTGGCGCTCTCGGGGGCCCTGATGGCCCAGTACGAAGGCTTCGCCAACATCCAGATGGGGATCGGCGCCCTGGTCACCGGGCTCGCCAACCTGCTGCTCGGCGAGGCGCTGCTCGGGCGCCGCACGCTGGGGCGGTGGATCGCCGGGGCCGTCGTCGGGGCGGTGGCGTTCCGGCTGCTGGTGGGTGCCGCGATCCGCGCGGGGCTCGATCCCAACGCGCTCAAGCTGGTGACGGCCGCCTTCGTCCTCGGGGTGCTGGTGCTGCCGAGACTGTTGCGCCGAGCCGGTCTGCCGGCCGAGGCGGGTGAGCGTGTCTAGCGTCGCCTTGCGGCTGGAGGCGGTCTCCCACGCCTTTCACGCCGGCACGCCGAACGAGGTCCGTGCCCTCGACTCGGTGGAGCTCGAGCTGGAGCGCGGCACCTTCACCGTGGTGCTGGGCACCAACGGATCCGGAAAGTCCAGCCTCCTGAACGCGATCGCCGGCAGCCTGGCACTGACCGAGGGCCACATTCTGCTCGACGGACGGGAGATCACCCAATGGCCCGAATCGCGTCGGGCCCGGCTGATCAGCCGCGTCTTTCAGAACCCGTTCACCGGCACCGCCGCCGACCTCACGGTGGCGGAGAACCTGGCGCTGGCCGAGGGCCGCGGCGGCCGACGCTGGCTGCGGCGCACGCTCGACCGGGATCGCCGGGCGGCGCTCGAGAACACGGTGGCGGAGCTGGGCATGGGGCTGGAGGACCGCCTGGACACGCCCATCGGGGTGCTGTCGGGTGGCCAACGCCAGGCGTTGACGGTGCTGATGGCGACGATGGTGCGGCCCAGTCTCCTGCTGCTCGACGAGCACACCGCGGCGCTGGATCCCAGGAGCGCGGAGCAGGTCATCCGCCTGACCCGGCGGGCGGTCACCGCCGGAAATCTCACCACCTTGATGGTCACCCACTCCCTGTCGGAAGCGGTCCGGCTGGGGGACCGCGTTCTGCTCATGCACCGGGGCCGCGTCGCCTACGATCTGCGGGAGACCCGCCGGCGGCGGGTGCGGGAGAACGACCTGCTGCAGCTGTTCGACCAGCTCCGCTGGGCCGACCGGCTGGACGAGTCGGCGGCGGAGATGCTGCGCCGGGCCTACGTCTAGCCATGTCCGTCCCGCCTCGGGTGATCGACGCGCTTCGCGGGCGCTACGAGATCGGCCGGGAGCTGGGGCACGGCGGGATGGCCACGGTCTATCTCGCCCGCGATGTCCGCGACGAGCGGGCGGTGGCCATCAAGGTGATGCACCCTCGGGTGGCGAACGCGCTCAACGCGCAGCGGTTCCTCCGCGAAATCTCCATCGCCGGGTCGATGGGGCATCCCCTCATCGTCCCGCTGCACGATTCCGGCGCCATCGAGGAGGTGCTGTTCTACGTGATGCCCTACGTCGAGGGCGACACCCTGGCCCAGCGACTCGGCCAGGTGCGGCGCCTGCCCCTCGACGAGGCGCTGGCCGTGGCCCACGATGTCGCGGAGGCGCTGGGCCACGCCCACCGGCAGGGGATCCTCCATCGCGACGTGAAGCCCGAGAACATTCTGCTCGCCGGGGGCAGGGCCCTGGTGGCCGACTTCGGTCTGGCCCGGGCGATCGGGGCGGCCAACTACCAGAAGCTCACCGATACGGGGGTGCTGGTCGGGACGGTCTATTACATGAGTCCGGAACAGATCCGGGACGACCGGGATCTGGATCAGCGCACCGACATCTACGCGCTGGGCTGCATCCTTTACGAGATGCTCACCGGCGAGCCGCCCTACACCGGCCGAGGGCTCACCGAGGTGGCGGCGCGCATCCTCCAGGGCCCGGTGCCTTCGGTTCGCCATCTCGTGCCCGACGTGCCGCCCGGACTGGACGCCGCCATCGGCCGGGCGTTGGCCAAGCGCGCCACGGAGCGCTTCGGCAGCATGGCCGAATTCACCGCCGCACTGCCGCCGCGGCCACCGCGGCAGGCTTGATCTCCGCGCGCCGACTCGCCACTCTTGTAGTACCCACCCTTCTTCGTGCCCCTCCGGATCGTGGCCTGGGAGGCATCCATGACGGTGAGTTGTCCTTGCTGTGGCATCTCCATCCAGGAGCAGGTGCTCCGGTGTCCGCTCTGCGACACCAGCCTGGTCCGCTCCAACCTCCGGCGCGCGCTGCTGTGGGCCTTTGTTCTCGAGGAGTACGCGCTGGTCGCCGCGCTCGTCCTGCTCAGGACCTGATTTCGGGGGGACGTTCCAGCAGCTCCCGGCTCCGGCGCACCAGCTCGCGGGGGCTGAACGGCTTCTGCAGAAACGGCACGCCTTCGTCGAGCCAGCCTCGGTTCTCGATCGCCTCGCCGGGATATCCAGAGACGTAAAGCACCGCCACGCCCGGATGGCGCGCCTCGGCCGCCTGGCGCACGGCACGGCCGGAGAGATGCGGGAGCACCAGGTCGGTGATCACGAGGTCGGGTGCCCCGGCGCTCGACTCGAGCAGCGCGATCGCCTCGCGTCCGTCGCCGGCGCTCTCGACCAGGAACCCCTGGTGCTCCAGCGTGTCCACCGCCAGCCGGCGGACCGACCGGTCGTCTTCGACCACGAGGACCCGGCGGCCTCCGCCCGACCAGGTGACCGGCTCGGCCTGGACCTCCTGGTCCAGCGCCTCGACCGGTATGAGGGGCAGGAGCACCGTCACCGTGGTGCCCAGCCCCGGCGCGCTGTCCAGCCGCACGGTGCCGCCCGCCTGGGTCACGATCCCGTACACGATGGCGAGTCCCAGTCCGGTGCCTTCGGCCGAGCGACGCGTGGTGAAGAAGGGCTCGAAGGCCCGGCGGCGGGTGTCCGGGTCCATCCCTCGACCGGTGTCGCGCACCGTCACGACCGCGTAGTGCCCCGGGGGTACATCGGCCTGCGCGGCGGCGCGGTGAGGGATCTCCACCGTGTCGGTCTCCAGCACCAGTGAGCCCCCCTCCGGCATCGCATCCGTGGCGTTGGCGGCGAGATTGATGAGGACCTGCTCCAGCTGGCCGCGATCGACCCGGACGGGAGTCGGCTCGGGGTTGCAGCGAATGGTGAGCGTCACCGCCGCGCCGGCCACCCGGGCCAGCGTCGGCTCGAGCTCACCGACGATGGTCTCCAGCGGCCATGGGCGCGGCTCGGTGGTCTGACGCCGACTGAAGGTGAGGAGCTGCCGCGCGATCTCGGTCGCCCGCTCCGCGCCCCGCCGGATCTCCGCCAGGTCGCCGGCCGCCGGATGGTCCTCACTCAGCCGCCGTGCGGCGAATTCCGCGAAGCCGAGGACGGTCGTCATGGCGTTGTTGATGTCGTGGGCGACCCCGCCGGCCAGCTGCCCCACCGCCTGCATCCGCCGGGCCTGGTGCAGCTGCTCCTCGATCCGCCGCCGCTCGGTCACGTCGATGAACGCGCCGACGGCGCCCCGGATCCGGCCGTCGCCGTCGAACAGCGGCGCCGCCGACCCGAGCACGTCCACGGCCATGCCGTCGGGGTGGACGATGCGGTAGCTGTCGTTGTGCACCGCTTCGCCGCTCCGGCAGACGCGCTGCATCACCAGCTCCTCGCCCGGAATCTCCCGCCCATCGTAGCGCACCACCCTGAACGCCAGGTCGCCGGCCCGGGGCCCGGTCTTGGATGCGTTCTGGCCCAGGGGGAGCTGGAGGATCCGCGCGAGCTCGCGGTTGCTGCGGATGTCGCGACAGTCAGGGTCGAGCGCGATGCCGATGCCGATGGGGATGACCGCGAAGAGCCCCTCGAGGTCCGCGTTCAGCCGCCGGACCTCGGCTTCGGCCGCCCGCCGGCGGGCGACCTCCCGGGCCAGGTCCTCCCCGGCCGGCGCATCGCCGGCGACGGTCGGTGGGACCGGAACGCGGCGCGCCACCCACCAGGCGGCGAGCGCGAGCGCGGCCAGGAGCAGTAACAGTCCGATGAGAACGAGCGGCAGGGGCAGGGTCCGCACCCGCGAACATTCGGGGTCGTTCCCTCGAGTGTCAACGGCCCGGCGGAGTTGCCTCGACCTGCCGGGGCGCCGTAGGTTCAACTTGCGCCTCGCGCCGCGCCCCCTTCTCGCGGCGTTCGACGGGGCGCCATCCGGTGGGGGCGATGAGCCGGTGACCTCCCGCGTGCATCCCGCGCTGAACCTGCCCGAGCATCTTCTCGTCGGCGGCCGCCGCGTGACGCTGCTGCAGCGCTGCGCGATCGCCGTGCTGCTGGCCGTCCTCGCGCTCGCCGCCCAGGCGCTGCTCCGCGGCCTCGTCGACTCGGCCTATTACCCGGTGTACCTGGCCTCGGTGGCGGTAAGCGCGTGGCTGGGCGGGCTCGTCCCCGGACTGCTGACCGCGGGCGCGGTGACTGCCGGTGCCTTCGTCACCACCGCCGGGCTCGCCGCCGGCGACTGGGCGATGTCCCTCCTGTCCGGCGGCGGCGTCGCATGGCTGGTCGCATTTCTGCTCGCCGCGCGGCGACGCGCCGAGCGGAGCGCCGCGCGCGCCGGACGGATGCATGCCCTCAACCAGGCCCTGGGGCCCGCGC
>DATCWW010000571.1:0-2785 GCA_036566145.1 Gemmatimonadales bacterium | reverse complement strand
CGCCGATCTCGGCCTCGCGCCGGCGGGCGTCGGCGCTCGCGTCTCGGCGGTGCTGAGCCGCCTCGGACTCCCGGTGCGGCTGGGGCCGCCGCTGGCACCCGATGCGCTGCTCCCCGCGATGGCGAGCGACAAGAAGAACCGCGCGCAAACCATCCGCTTCGCCCTGCCGAGCGCCGTGGGAGCGATGGCGACGCGGGAGGGATGGACCGTCGCGGCGCCCGAGCCGGCCATTCGAAAGGCCCTCGCTTCGATCCTTTAGCTAGCGATTTTGCAGATACTTACAGCACATCTGTTCAACCACTTTATCACGTCAGTTGGCTTCGGCGTGGAGAAAGCGAGGAACCGTTTGCGACCTAATATTTTGTGATGTGGATACACTTTTTTGCTTGACCGGTTTCCGGGCAAATCGTATATTGGCTCCCTCTCTCCAGCCGTTTGGTCCGCGCCCACATCGCTCGTCTTGGCTGCAACCTTCGTCGGGGTTGACTATGGCCCACGTTCGTCCTGGGAAAGCCCGCGCATTCCTGCGTTCCAGCCCTGCCGGGGCGTTCGACCAATACCTCCTCGACATCCAGAAGCTCCCGATGATCACCGATCCCGAGGAGGAGAAGCGCCTGGCCCGGCGGGCCCTCGCGGGCGACGAGGTGGCGGCCGAGCGGCTGGTCACGGCCAATCTCCGGTTCGTGATCTCCTACGTGAAGAAGTACCAGGGCCACGGGCTCGACCTCTCCGAGCTGGTCGCGATCGGCAATGAAGGGCTGCTCAAGGCGGTGCGGAAGTTCGATCCGGATCACGGGGTCAAGTTCATCTCCTACGCGGTCTGGTGGGTGCGCCAGGCGGTGCTCAAGGCGCTGGCGGAGCAGACCCGGAGCGTGCGGATTCCGCTCAACCAGAATTCGGCGCTGGTCCGGATGTCGCGGGCGCAGGCCTTCCTGGCCCAGGAGCTGGGCCGCGAGCCGACCGACGAGGAAGTCGCCACCGCGCTCAACGACTCGGTCGACAACATCCGCTCGGCCCGCCGGATGAGCTCCACCGAGGTGAGCCTCGATGCCCCGGTCGAGCGGCAGGATCGCGGCGCCAGCACCTTCGGCGAGCGGGTCGCCGGCACGGGGCAGGGCGAGATCGAGGAGATGACGGACACCCGGCTCCAGCGCGAGTTCATCGACCGGCTCTTCCAGCGCCACCTCACCCCGCGCGAGCGCAAGATCCTCTCCCTGTACTACGGGCTCGAGGAAGGCTCCGAGGCCCTGACCCTCGAAAAGATCGGCGCCCTCCTCGGCGTCACCCGCGAGCGCATCCGCCAGATCCGCGAGCGCGCCTTCGAGAAGCTGCGCGACTCCCCCGACGTGCGGGCGCTGCGGGGGTTCTGGGGAGCGGCGTAGGGGGCGAGGGAAGGCGGAAGGGGAAGGGCGAAAGCGAAGGGCGAAGGGGACAGGCGACGTAACTGATCGCATGTCCCCTTTCGCTTTTCGCCTTTCCCCCTTCCCCTTTCCCCCTTCCCCGCTCCCCGCTCCCCGCTCCTTTCCCCCTTTTCCCCCCCGCTCACCTTACCTTTCCCCCATGCCCCTCCGGCTCCCGATCTTCCCTCTGGGTGTCGTCCTCTTTCCCGGCACGCCGCTCCCGCTGCACATCTTCGAGCCGCGCTACCGGCGCATGCTGGCCGACTGCCTCGCGGGCGACCGGCGCTTCGGGATCACCCCGACCGGCACCACCACCGAGCTGCCGGAGCCGGGCACGGTGGGCTGCACCGCGGTGGTGCGGGTCAACCAGGAGCTGGCCGATGGGCGGTCCAACATCATCGTCCTGGGCGCCGAGCGCTTCGTGCTCGCCGGCGCGGTGGACGACCCCGCCCCGTATCACGTGGCGCTGGTGCAGCCGTTCGAGGACGATCCCGGGAGCGATCCGCCGGCGGAGTCGACCGACCATCTTCGCGAGCTCTTCTCGGCGTATCTCCTTCTCCTGCGCCAGCTCCACGATACCGAGCCCGACGACCCCGAGCTTCCCGGCGACTCCGTGGAGCTGTCCTTCCACGTGGCCGCCACGGTCGAGGCCGATCCCGGGGTGAAGCAGCGGCTCCTGGCCGAGCGCTCGACCGCGCGGCGGGTCGAGGCGCTCCGGATGCTGCTGCCGATCCTGACCGCGCGGGTCGAGTCGGCGCTCAAGGTGCACCGGCGCGGGCACACCAACGGCCGGGGCGGCACCCGGCCCGACATCCTTCTCGGATCGTGACCCCGGAGCTGATCGACGCGCTGGCCAGGATCGTCGGCGCGCGCTGGGTCCGCTCCCGCCGGGCCGAGCTCGCGACCTTCACCATGGACGGCCTCCCCACCCGGGAGTCCTATCCCGGCCTGGTGGTGCTGCCGGCCGACGGCGCCCAGGTGCGCGAGGTGGTCCGGCTGCTGTACCTGGTCGGCGTGCCGTTCGTCGCCCGCGGCGCGGGCACCGGGCTCTCCGGCGGCGCGGTCGCCGATCCCGACACGGTGATCATCGCGCTCACCCGGATGAACCGGATCCTCGCCGTGGACCCGGTGCGCCGGCGCGCGGCGGTGCAGCCGGGGGTGATCAACGCCCGGCTCACCGACGCCGCCGCGCCGCACGGCCTCCACTACGTCCCCGATCCGTCCAGCCAGACCGCCTGCACCGTGGGCGGCAACGTGGCCGAGAACGCCGGCGGTCCCCACTGCCTCAAGTACGGCGTCACCACCAACCACGTGGTCGAGCTCGAGGTGGTGCTGCCCGACGGCGAGGTGGTCCGGCTGGGCTCGCCCCACGGCGAGCCGTGGGG
>DATCWW010000547.1:0-14779 GCA_036566145.1 Gemmatimonadales bacterium | reverse complement strand
TCCCGCCGGGTGACAGGTGCCCGGAGTGAGCCGGGCGGCAATCGACAGCCGGCTCCAGGGGTCGATGGCCGCGATGGCGAGCGTCAGGTCCGACAGCTCCTTCTCGCTGAAGTATGGCCGCACACCCTCGTAGTCCCGCTGCGGCACCCGCCAGTCGGCCACCAACGTGACCGCTTCCGCCCCGGCCAGCGCCGCCCGCTCGCGGTCGGTGTAGCACGGCGTCCCGCGCCGGGCGGGCAGGGAGTGGAGCCGCTGCACGCTCCCGCCAGCCGCGCGAAGGTCCTTCCAGCGCATGTCGAAGCAGTAGGCGCAGCTGGATCTGGTCGGGGCGGAAGCCGGCCTGCAGATGGCCGGATGGCTGGCGGAAGGAATCGACGACGTTCGAGCCGCCGCGGCCCCGCGGGACGTGGACGTGACCCCGCTGAGCCGCTATCTCCGAGGCGGGAGAAGACGACCTGGCCGTGCAGCGCTGCGCGGATTGCCGCTGGGGTTCGCCACGGTCGATCTCGAGGAGATCCGTCGCGGGGTTCGCGATCCGGCGATCGCACTGGAGGAGCTACGATGAACCGTTCCGACGAGCGGCTCGAGCGGAACAAGCGCACCGTCACCGCGTTCTACGACCTGATGTTCAATCAGTCCCGTCCCGCGGAGGCGGTGGAGCGATACGTCGGCGACAGCTACACCCAGCACAACCCGATGGTGGCCGACGGCACGGCCGCGTTCATCGCCTACTTCGAGCGCATGGCTCGCGAGTACCCGGGCAAGCACGTGGAGTTCAAGCGGGTGCTCGCCGAAGGCGACTACGTCGTCCTGCACTGTTCCCAGCAGTGGCCCGGGGACCGCGACTGGGCCGGGATCGACATCTTTCGCCTGGACGCCGCCGGCAGGGTGGTGGAGCATTGGGACGTCCTGCAGCCCGTTCCGGAGACGTCGGCGAACGGCAACGGCATGTTCTGAACCGCGGTGACGGCCGCGTCCGTTGACGACCGGCCGTCGCGGCGGTATCTCATCCCGGTGCCGATCTTCTGCGGACGGCCATCCCATCCATCGCTCTCGCCCGCACCTACCACGAGGAAGAGTCGTGACCGATCATGCCCCGACCCCCGCCCACCGCGAGGCGCGGCTTCGCACCGAGCATGCCCACCGCTATCCCGGCTGCCCCGCCGGCGAGTGGCTGCCGGCGAGCATCGCCGCCGCCTACGTGCTGGGTCATCGCGAGGTCCTGCTGGGGCCGGCGCAGGCCCGCGCCGAGCGGGCCCTGCATCCCGAGGAGTGGGAGTTCCGGGGAGAGAACCGCTTCGCGACAACGGACCGGGCCCAGCGGCGCCGGTTCACCGACCGCCACACCAGCGGCGCCTACGCGGTGGTCACGCAGCCCGACGATGATCTCCCCGCCGAGCCCGGGAGCGCCGTCTCCCCCTCGGACTGACGGGGGCGCCCCGGTACCCGCACGACTCACCGGAGCACCGTGGCCAATCGGCATCGGGCAGGGCTTTGCCCCTGGGGTGGCGACGCGTGCGGAATGCGGCCGGAGACTCGACGCCGTGATTCACCATGGGAGCAGCGAGCATGTTCCGGATTCGCCAGCAGGACCTGCCGTTTCAGGGCAGCTCGCACCACTTCGTCGGCGCCGAGCACGGCGACGTCGCGATCTCCGCGTTCCTCCTCAGCGCGTTGCCCGGACGCGGACCGGGGCCGCACCGTCACCCCTACGACGAGGTCCAGTTCATCCGGTCAGGGCGGGGGCTGTACCAGGTCAACGGGCAGGAGTTCGAAGCCGGAGCGGGCGACATTCTGGTGATCAAGGCGGGCGAGATCCACAGCTTTCGCTGCATCGGCGAGGAGCCGCTGGTGCAGGTCGACATCCACCTCAGCCCGCAGTTCGTCCAGGAGAACCTGGGCTGAGCTATTTCCCAGCCTCCACCGCCAACCGCAGCGCGCCTACAACCGCGTCCACCGGCGTCTCGATCGGCTGGAGGCCGTTCTCTTCCCGGAGCCGGGCCACCACGCTCCGCCGGAGCGGAACGTCGTTGGTGAGCAGGCCTCCGGTGAGCGCCACCCCGACCGGGGGAGTGACGTCGAGCAACGGCAGGAGGCAGATCGCGAGCTGACAGAGCTCCCGGGCCGCATAGTCCGCGATCCCCTGCGCCAGCGGATCGCCCTGGGCCGCCACCTGGAGCACCGCGGGGGCGAGCCCCGCGATCTCGGCCGGCGACGCGCCCGCGGCCCAACGCACCAGCGCGTCGAAGTCGGCGCTTCGGGTGATCTCGAGCACCCGGTCGGTGAGCGCGGTGCGGGGACTTCGCCCGTCGTACGCCCGGCTCACCGCGCCGAGTGCCGCCCGGCCGATGCCGTAGCCGCTCCCCTCGTCGCCCATCTGCCAGCCATAGCCGCCGATCCGCCGGCGCTTGCCCTGCCGGTCCCGGCCGACCGCGATACTCCCCGTGCCCGCGCTCACCACGATCCCGGGCCCCTCGAAGGCGCCCTCCAGCGCGATCTCGATGTCCGTGGTGACCACGACCGTGTCCGCCAGGGTCTCGGCGCGCAGCGCCTTCTGCAGCTCGGTCCGCTCCGGATCGCGCCCCGCGCCGGCTGCACCCACCACCAGCACGTCTCCGCCCAGCTTGCCGATCCCGGCGAGCGCCCGCCGCACGACTTCGGCGATCACCCCCGCCGACGCGAGCGCCCGGCCGGGGCGAACCGCCGCTCCGGGGCCATCGGCCCGGGACACGATCGGGCCGCCCGGCTCCGAGATGCCTACCGCGGTCTTGCTGCCGCCGACATCGGCCCCGATCAGGATCGGCATGCTGGTCTCACGGGTGGGTGGTGCGCCGCTCGGGCGGCGACGGTTCATGAAGATAGCTCAGCGCCACTCCGGTCCCGACGGCGAGCACCGTGCCCAGCGGAACGTACCATGGCCAGGCCAGCCGGCCGATCGGTGCGAGCCACGCCACGCCTGCCTGCGCCAGCCGGCCGGCGAAGACCACGACCAGCATCAGCACCACCGTCACCAGCACGGCGCCTACCACGTCGAAGCCCGTCGCGCGGGGCCACCGCGCGGCCAGCACGTAGGTGCCGAGCAGGGCGCCGTAGGTCACCGAGGCGATCGAGAGGGCCAGCACCACGACCGGCGTGTCCTTGCTCGACACGCCGAAGTGGAAGAAGAGCGCGCCGAGGATGAGCGTCCCGCCCCAGATGCCGGAGAAGAGCCGACCGATCCGGAGCAGGTGCACCGGGTCCCGGCGGCCGGTCCACGAGGCGTAGAGGTCATGGGTGGCCGACGAAGCGAGCGAATTGATGGCGGAGCTGTGGGTGCCCATGGCGGCCGCGAGAATGCCGGCGACCACCAGTCCCGCGAGCCCCTGCGGCAGGTGCTCCACCACGAAGCGGGGGAAGAGCTCGTCGCCCGGCACGTGGGCCGGCGCCAGTCCCGCGGCCCAGATCGCCGAGCCCACCAGCAGGAAGAGGGTGAACTGCGCGATGACCATCACGCCCGAGCCGATCAGCGCTCGGCGCGCGTCGCCCAGGCTGCGGGTGGCGAGCAGGCGCTGGACGATGAGGTGGTCGGTTCCATGCGACGCGGCCGAAAGGAGCGCGCCGCCCAGCAGCCCGCCCAGCAGGGTGTAAGTGCGGGTGAAGTCGACCTCGGGGACGATCAGCTTGAGCTTCCCCGCCGACGCGGCGGCGCCCAGGGCGGCCGCCGGCCCGCCCGCGAGCGACCAGGCGATGCACAGCGCGCCGACGCCTCCGGCGAGATACACCGAGAGCTGGAGCACGTCGGTCCACACCACCGCCTTGAAGCCGCCGAACCAGGTGTAGATCAGGGTGACGATCCCCATCGCGACGATCGAAGTGGGGATGCTCCACCCGGTCACCAGCGCGAGGGGGATCGCGCTGGCGAAGACCCGCACCGCGTCGCCCAGAAAGCGGGTGACGAGGAAGACCACCGAGATGAGCCGCCGCGTCCCGGCGCCGAACCGGCTCTCCAGCCGGGCGTACGCCGTCTCCTGCTCTCCCCGGAAATAGCCGGGGAGGAGCCACGCCGCGACCGCGATCCGGCCGATCAGGTAGCCGAAGGCGAGCTGCAGGAAAGTCAGATCGCCCCGCGCGCCGATCCCCGGAACGGAGATGACGGTGACCGCGGAGGTCTCGGTCGCGACGATCGAGAGCAGGATCGCCCAGGCCGGCAGGTCGCGCGCGCCGAGGAAGTAATCGGTCGCGCTGCGCTGCCGCCGAGCCACCCAGAGCCCGACACCGAGGGTAAAGACGAAGTAGCCGACGACGACGAGGAAGTCGAGGAGGTGCAGGGCGATATCGGGGTTGGAGACGACGAAAGGTGAGGGGGAAGGGGGAAAGGGGAAAGGGGAAGAGGGAAAGGCGAAGGCCGAAAAGCGAAGGGGCGCTCGAGAAGATCTCGTCGAGCGCCCCTTTCTCCTTCCCCTTTCGCCGTTCCCTACCGCCGTCAGGCGGTAAAGCTGCTCCCGCACCCGCAGCCGCCGGTCGCGTTCGGATTGTTGAACGTGAAGCCGGACCCCTGCATCGAGCTCACGTAGTCGATCGTGATCCCGCTCAGGTACTGCGCG
Source organism: Gemmatimonadales bacterium (assembly GCA_036566145.1). Taxonomy (GTDB): domain Bacteria; phylum Gemmatimonadota; class Gemmatimonadetes; order Gemmatimonadales; family GWC2-71-9; genus CAVVWJ01. The sequence goes on along the minus strand of DATCWW010000547.1, from coordinate 10,196 downwards.
CTGAAGCCGTCGACGAACACCCGGACGCCGCTGATCTCGTGCACCAGATCGTCGTCCAGAGCACGCTCCTCGATGTTCAGGCTGTACTTGAACCCGGAGCATCCACCCGGCAGGACGCTCACCCGGAGCCCGGCCGTGTCGGCCGGCACCTGCTCCTGGGCGATGAACTTCCGGACCTCCTCGGCCGCCCGGCCGGTGAGATCGAGGATGAAGCCCGCCGCCGGGGCCTGCTGCTGAGTGCCGCTCATGACCGCTCCTTGTCCCGACAACGTGGATACCAGACCTGGTCGGGAAGCTAATCGAAGCTATGGCCGAACGTCAACCGGCGCAGAGGTCTGCATCTCTTGGCGTAAGTTGCGTTGTATCAACGCGAAAGCCGCGACCGCCACGATGGCGTAGACCAGCCCCGCGAGCGGCCGGCCGGTCAGGAACGCCCCCAGCCCGAAGAGCGAGCTGTATACGGCCACGACACCCGCCACCCAGTTGATCCAGGAGAGCACGCCCCCGGGGATCTGGTCGCTCGGGTACCCCAGACGCAGGGCCACGTGGCGCCAGCCGGGTCCGCCCGGCCGGACCCGACGGTAGAAGGTGTCCAGCACCGGGTCGGGCTCGGGCGGAGTGAGCAGGGTGACCGTCACCCAGGTGACGGTGGCGAAGGCGACGGAGATCAGCATCGCCAGGGCGTAGTCGCCGCTCGAGGTGTCGGCCGCGTTGACGCCCGTGAGGTGGAGGGCGACCGCGGCGATGAACGAGGCGATCATCGCGCTGATCTCCGACCAGGCGTTGATCCGCCACCAGTACCAGCGGAGGATGTAGACCAGTCCCGTACCGGCGCCGAGGCCGATCAGGATCTTCCATCCCTGTTCGACGCTGCTGAGCATCGCCATCACCACCAGCGACAGGAGCATCAGCGTGACCGTCGCGACCCGCGACGCGATCACCTGCGACTTCCGCCCGGCATTGGGATTGATGAAGCGGAGATAGACGTCGTTCACCAGGTACGATGCACCCCAATTGAGGTGGGTGCCCACCGTGCTCATGTACGCGGCGGCGAAGGTGGCGAGGAGCAGGCCCTTCATCGGCGACGGCAGCACGTCCACCATCACCCGCACGTAGCCCTCCTCGGGATTCGCCAGCCCGGGATAGCGGATGAGGGCGACGAACCCGACCAGGATCCAGGGCCAGGGGCGGAGCGCGTAGTGGGCGATCTGGAACCAGAGGGTCGCGAGGAGTCCGTGGCGCTCGTCCTTCGCCGCGAGGATCCGCTGCGCGACGTACCCGCCGCCGCCCGGCTCCGCGCCGGGGTACCAGGTGGCCCACCACTGCACGGAGAGGAAGACGACGAGCGTGCTCACCGGGAGCCAGGCGCTGCCCGCGGGAGGCAGCACGCCGAAGGCCGCCTGGTACGAGCCGAAGTGGGCGGACGACTGCCGCACCATCTCGTCCAGCCCGCCGACCGAGTTGACCGCCACGACGGCGAGCGCGATGACGCCGAACATCTTCACCACGAACTGGAAGGTGTCGGTGACCACGACGCCCCAGAGCCCGGAGAAGATGGTGTAGCAGGCGGTCACGCCGAAAAGGAGGAGCGCCGCCGTCCACGCGTTGATGTCGAGCGAGATCTGGAGGATGGTGACCATCGCCCGGGTGACCCACCCCATGATGATCAGGTTGATCGGGAGCGCCAGGTAGAGCGCCCGGAATCCGCGGAGCACCGCCGCCGGGCGGCCACCGTAGCGCAGCTCGGCGAACTCGAGGTCGGTGAGCACGCCGGCCCGCCGCCAGAGCCGGGCGAAGAAGAAGACCGTGAGGATTCCGGAGATCGCCCCGTTCCACCAGAGCCAGTTGCCCGCCACGCCGTACTTCGCCACCAGTCCCGCCACCACCAGCGGGGTGTCCGCGGCGAAGGTGGTCGCGACCATCGAGGTGCCCGCGAGCCACCAGGGGAGCTGGCGGCCGCTCACGAAGTACTCGTCGAGCGACTCGCTGGCGCGCCGGGTGTACATCAGCGCGAAGACCGCCGAGGCCACGAAGTAGAGCGCGACGACGAGCCAGTCGGAGAAGTCGAGGGTCATGGCGTGTCCCGGAAGGGAAGTGGGCGGATCATGGCACCCGCCGCTGGAGACCCCAGCCGCGGGGGTACAACGGGGGAATGGTGATGGGGAGATGGCCTGTGATTGGCGCCGCGCCGGCGAGCGCCCGCGCGACGGCCTCCTCGGTCACCGGATTCGCCCGCCAGCCGATGAGGTAAGAGCCGACCTCGGGCAGGCCCGAGATCAGGTACGGATTGCCGAGCGAGACGAGAATCGTCGGCAGCGTTTGGGCCGAGGCGCTGATCAGGGCCGCAAGGCGGGGTGGCAGGCCGATCCTGCCCCGGCCCGCGATCGGGCGGTCGGCGGTCACGAAGACGCCTACGGGGTTTCTCCTCATTGCTCGTGCGGCGGAGTCGTAGCTCTCCGGGCCGCTGGCGGGCCAGAGCCGGACGACGGTGACGGGAAGGCCCTGTGCCCGCAGCTCACTCACCAGCGTCTGGCCCATCGTCCGGTTGTCTTCCTCCGCGTAGGTCACCACGGTGAGCGGCGGGTGGGCCGAGCGCAAGCCGTGAATCGTCCCCCCGACGTCCTTCACCATCACGATCGACCGCGCCGCCATGCCCCGGGCCTCGGCCTGGAATTCCGCCGAGCCCACGATCATGGGGATGCTGTCGAGCGACACCGTGCGGCGGCGGAACAGACCCAGATTCTTCTTGATCTCGAGCACGCGCCGGACCGAGCGGTCGAGACGCTCCGGCGTGATCTCCCCCCGCGCGAGCGCCGCCTCCATGGCGTCGATGGCGGCGGCAGGATCGGCGGGCTGGAGCAGCAGGTCGGCGCCGGCCAGGAAGGCCCGCACGCCGGCCTCCGCGCCGTATGCGGCGGCCACGCCGCTCATGTTGAGCGCGTCGGTCACCACCAGGCCGTCGAACCGCAGCGAGTCGCGGAGGATGCCGGTGAGCACCTCGGGCACCACGGTGCCGGGCCGTACCTGACCCCGGTCGATGCCCGGGAGCGCGATGTGGGCCGACATCACCACCTTGACGCCGGCCGCGATCGCGGCGCGGAACGGGACCAGCTCGACCGAGTCGAGCCGGGCCCAGTCCGAAGCGATGACGGGCAGCGCGAGATGCGAATCGGTGCCGGTGTCGCCGTGACCGGGAAAGTGCTTCGCCGTCGCCAGCATCCCGTGATCCTGGATGCCGCGGATCTCGGCCGCCGCGAGTCGGCCGACCTCGGCGGGGTCCTCGCCGAACGAGCGAGTGTTGATGATCGGGTTGTCGGGGTTGTTGTTGACGTCGGCGACGGGGGCAAAGGCGAGGTGGATCCCGACCGCGCGGCCCTCCAGTGCGGTGATGCGCCCCATCTCGTAGGCCAGGCTGTCGCTCCCCGCGGCGCCCACACCCATATTGGGGGGCAGGTAGGTCCCGCCGTTGAGCCGGATGCTGGTGCCGCCCTCGAGGTCGGACGTCACCAGCAGCGGGAGCCGCGAGCGCTGCTGCAGCCGGTTGAGCTTGGCCGCGATGTCGAGCGGCGAGCCGACCGAGACGATCAGCCCACCCACATGGAGCGAGTCCACCCAGGCCTGCATCCGGGCGAAGGCCGCGTCGTCGTATGCCGTGTAGGTGCCCGGGATGTAGGGCACGACGAGCTGGGCGATCCGGTCGCGCGGGGACAGCGTCTCCAGGACGCCGTCTACCGTGGGCTCCGCGCCGACGTCGGAGGGAATCCCCACGGGGGAAGGCGCCGGAGGGCCCCCCGCGGCGGGCGCGCAGGCGCAGAGCACGACGGTCACGAGCGCGAGGAGCTTGGCGTGCACAGATCTCTCGTCCTGCTGGGATGCTGGATGTGGGCCCTCGGCTGCGCCGGGCCGGCGCCGAAGTCGGCCGGGCCCGCCCCCGGCCGGGTGCGGCCCGGCATCGAGGTGCTGCTGACCGACAGCCTGGGACTGGTCCGCGACCGGCGTGTGGGCCTGGTGACCAACCAGACCGGGGTGGATGCGGACGGGATCAGTGATGTGGAGCGACTCAGGACGGCCGGAGTCCGGCTGGTGGCACTGTTCAGCCCCGAGCACGGCTTCCGTGGCGCGGCCGATCCGGGCGCGGCCATCGCGTCCGGGGTGGATTCGGCCACCGGTCTTCCAATCTATAGTCTTTACGGCCGCGTTTCCGCCCCCACGCCCGAGATGCTCCGCGGCATCGAGGTCATGGTGGTCGATCTGCAGGATGCGGGCGCTCGCTACTACACCTATCTCGCCACGACGGTGGACGTGATGCAGGCGGCGGGCGCGGCCGGCCTCCGTGTTCTCGTGCTCGACCGTCCCAACCCGATCGGCGGCCTGGTCCAGGGCAATGTGCTCGAGCGCGAGCACATCACCAATGTGGGCCGGCTCGAGCTACCGATGCGTCACGGCATGACGCTCGGCGAGCTGGCCGGGCTGGCCCGCACCGACCTGGGCCTCGCGACCGACCTGCGCGTGGTCCCCGTCTCCGGCTGGAGCCGGTCCCAGGCGATCGACCAGACCGGGCTGCCGTTCGTGCCCCCCAGCCCGAATCTCCGGACGGTGGAGAGTCTCTTCCACTACCCCGGGCTGTGTCTCTTCGAGGGGACGAATCTGTCGGTGGGCCGGGGATCGGACGCGCCGTTCGAGCAGATCGGGGCTCCCTGGCTGGACACCGCCGCGGTGCTGCGGGCGGTCCGCGCGGCAGGGCTTCCCGGGGTCGAATTCGCGGGCGTCGGCTTCACCCCGACGCGCCCCGGCGACGGCAAGTACGCCGATACGCTGCTGGCCGGGATCCGGCTCAGGGTCACCGACCGCCTGGCCTATGACCCGACCGTCACGGCCGTCCACCTCCTCGCGGCCATTCGCCGCCGGCACGGCGCCGAGTTCGCCTGGATTCCCGCCCACTTCGACCGCCTCGCCGGCACGACGCGGCTGCGGGAGGCCATCGACGCCGGGGCCGAGCCACGGACCATCGTGTCCGGCTGGACGGCGGAGCGCGAGCGGTTCCTGGCTCGCCGACGAGCGGCGCTGGTCTATCCGGAATAGGGTCGCTGGCGGCCGGAGAAGGGCAGGGGGCCGCAGATGAACGCAGATAAACGCTGATGAACGTGGAGAGCCCCCTCCTTCGTCTGGCCCGTTCATCTGCGTTCATCTGCGGTCCCACCTTCTCCCTCGACGTCCAGCGTTCCCTCCGCCACGCCCGTGTACCCGGACGCCCGAGACGCCTTTCCCCAAGCCGTTCCAGCGGTTATCCTTTCGCCCGGCAAAAGGGTCGGGTTGGCAGGGGTCAGGGCCCGGGAAGCCCCCCACGGAGGTTTGGACACAAGCGTGAAGCTGCTGGGTGCAGTGGAGAAGCCGTTCTACCGCGCGGTCAATCCGCTGGTCGAATCGCTGATCCGGTCCGGAGTTCGGCCTAATACCATTACCACCATCGGCACCGGCCTCGTCCTGGTGTCGGCCGTGGCCTACGGTATGGGCCACATCCGGATCGGAGGGCTGCTGCTGCTCCTGAGCGGCGTGGCCGACACCCTCGACGGCCAGGTGGCCCGGGGCGGGGCGATGGTCACCCGGTTCGGCGCCTTCTACGACTCCACCCTCGACCGGGTGGGCGACGGCGCCACCTTCATCGGCATCGGTGCCTTCCTCCTGACCGCTCCCGACGTCGCCAACCGGACGGCCGCGGTGATCGCCTGCATGGTGGCGATCCTGAGCTCGCTGCTGGTCTCCTACGCGCGGGCCCGGGCCGAAGGGCTCGGGTTGGACTGCAAGGTGGGCATCGCCCAGCGGGCGGAGCGAATTCTCGGGCTCGGCGTCGCCTCCCTGCTGGTGGGGGCGGGCCCGAACGCGCTCGTGCTCGAGGGGATCGTCGCGATCCTGGCGGTGGCCAGCATCATCACGGTGATCCAGCGGTTCGTCTACGTCTACCAGACCGCCGACGGGCTGGAGAACCCCCCGGGCGCGGGCACCGTCCAGCCCCCGGCGTCGGCGCGGCCGGTGGAACGGGCGCCGCTCGACACTCTCGCGAAAGGACGCTAGCAGTGGCCGAAGGAACCGCCAGGCGCATCGCGCCGGCAGAAGGGAAGCTGGGTGTGCTTTGCGTCGGCCTTGGCGCCGTCGCGACCACGTTCATCGCCGGGGTGGAGAATGTCCGCCGCGGCGCGGCCCGGCCGATCGGCTCGCTCACCCAGATGGGCACCATCCGGTTGGGCAAGCGGACCGAAGGGCGGGCGCCCCTCATCCGCGACTTCGTCTCGCTGGCGTCTCTCACCGACCTCGTCTTCGGCGCCTGGGATCCGGTGCCCGACGATGCCTACACCGCGGCGGTCAAGGCCGGGGTGCTGGACCGGCACGAGCACATCGAGCCGATCGCCGGCTTTCTCAAGGCCATCAAGCCGATGCCGGCCGCCTTCGACCAGCAGTACGTCAAGCGGCTGGAGGGGAAGAACGTCAAGTCGGCCAAGACCAAGCGGGAGCTGGCCGAGGCGCTGCGGCAGGACATCCGCGACTTCAAGAGCCGGCACGGGTGCAGCCGGCTGGTCGTGGTCTGGTGCGCCTCGACCGAGATCTTCATCAGCCCGGGCCCGGCGCACTGGACGCTGGACGCCTTCGAGCAGGCGATGGAAGGGAACGACGTGTCGATCGCGCCCTCCATGCTCTACGCCTGGGCGGCGCTGATGGAAGGGGTGCCGTTCGCGAACGGCGCCCCCAATCTCACCTGCGACTTTCCGGCCATGGAGCAGCTGGCACGCGACAAGGGCGTGCCGATCGGCGGGAAAGATTTCAAGACCGGCCAGACCATGATCAAGACCGTGCTCTCGCCGATGTTCAAGGCCCGCATGCTCGGCGTCGCCGGCTGGTACTCCACCAACATCCTGGGCAACCGCGACGGCGAGGTCCTGGACGACCCCGAGAGCTTCAAGACCAAGGAAGAGTCGAAGCTCGGCGTGCTGGAGTACATCCTGCAGCCGCAGCTCTATCCCGAGCTGTACGGCGAGATGTACCACAAGGTGCGGATCAACTACTACCCGCCCCGGGGGGACAACAAGGAAGGCTGGGACAACATCGACATCTTCGGGTGGATGGGCTACCCGATGCAGATCAAGGTCGATTTCCTCTGCCGCGATTCCATCCTCGCCGCCCCGCTGGTGCTCGATCTGGCGCTCTTCTTCGACCTGGCGCAGCGGGCGGGCCTGAGCGGGATCCAGGAGTGGCTCTCCTTCTACTTCAAGAGCCCGCAGGTGGCACCGGGACTTTACCCCGAGCATGACCTCTTCATCCAGCAGACCAAGCTGAAGAACACCCTGCGCTACCTGATGGGCGAGGAGCCGATCACCCATCTGGGCATCGAGTACTACCAGAATGAGATCGAGGCGGCCATCGGCCGATGAAGTACTTCCACCGCGCCCATCTTCCGCCCGACGCGGTGCTCGTCTGGGCGTCTGAGTTCCTCGGCCGCCGGCTCACGCCGGTCGAGGAGAGCGCCCGCCGGCGGCGCTTCAGCGGCACCATCGGGCAGATCACGCTGACGGTGCAGGCCGAAGGCGGGCACTACACCCTGGTCACGGTGGAGACCAACCAGGTGGGCGAGAGCGAGGCCGACAAGCTGGCCAAGCGGCTCCTCACCGAGCTGCACATGCTGGAACACGGCAGTCACCGCCCCATCGGCGCCTATTGAACCCGGCGGGCCCGCGCCGCCCGACGCCCCTGAGAAGCCCAGGAGACTTTCGACGATGAAGCTGCCCCGCACGGCATTCCGCTCGCTCACCCTGCTGCTCGTTCTGCTGCTCGGATCCGCGGCGCCCGCGGCGCTGCCGCTGCTGCATGCCCAGGATGCCGCGGTGCAGGCCGGGGTCCCCGAGCACCGGCCGGGCGGTGAGGTCAACCTCCGGCTGCCCGACCTGAACCAGGGCGACTTCTTCGGCTTCACCGGACATCAGATCCTGCTCAGCGGGATTCTGGTGTGCATCCTGGGCCTGCTCTTCGGGCTGATGACCTACGCGGCGGTCAAGCGGTTGCCGGTGCACCGCTCGATGGCCGAAGTGTCGGACCTGATCTACGAGACCTGCAAGGCGTACCTGGTCCAGCAGGGCAAGTTCCTGCTCATCCTGCTCGCCTTCATCGGGGCGGTGATCGTCGTCTACTTCGTTCTCACCGGGCTCGAGGTGTCGAAGATCGCGATCATCCTGCTCTTCAGCCTGATCGGGATGGGGGGCAGCTACGGAGTGGCGTGGTTCGGGATCCGGATCAACACCCTGGCCAACTCGCGCACCGCGTTCGCCAGCCTCCGGGGCATGGCGTGGCCGGTCTGCGACATCCCGCTCCGTTCCGGGATGAGCGTGGGGATGATGCTGATCTCGGTCGAGCTGCTCTTCATGCTCGCGATCCTGCTCTTCATCCCGTCCGAGGTGGCGGGGGCCTGCTTCCTCGGCTTCGCCATCGGCGAGTCGCTCGGCGCGGCGGCGCTCCGGATCGCGGGCGGCATCTTCACCAAGATCGCGGACATCGGCTCCGACCTGATGAAGGTGGTCTTCAAGATCAAGGAGGACGACGCCCGGAACCCCGGCGTCATCGCCGACTGCACCGGCGACAACGCGGGTGACTCGGTCGGCCCCACGGCCGACGGCTTCGAGACCTACGGCGTGACCGGCGTGGCCCTCATCTCCTTCATCGTGCTCGCGGTGGCCGATCAGGCGATCCAGGCTCAGCTCCTGGTCTGGATCTTCCTCATGCGCGTCATGATGGTGATCGCGGCCGGCGCCTCGTACCTCATCAGCAACGCGATATCGAAAGGCCGCTTTGCCGAGGTCGCGCGGTTCAACTTCGAGACGCCGCTGACCCAGCTGGTGTGGTTCACCTCGATCGTCTCGGTGGTGCTGACCTACATCCTGTCGTACCTCACGATCCCCAACCTGGCCGGCAACGCGGACCTCTGGTGGCAGCTCTCCACCGTGATCACCTGCGGCACCCTCGCGGGCGCGATCATCCCGGAGCTGGTGAAGGTGTTCACCAGCACCGAGTCGCGGCACGTGCGCGAGGTGGTGACCTCGTCCCGCGAGGGCGGCGCGTCGCTCAACATCCTGTCGGGCTTCGTGGCCGGCAACTTTTCCGCCTACTGGCTCGGCATCGTCATCATGGGCTTGATGGCGGCCGCGTACGGGGTGAGCACCCTGGGCGGGCTGGGCCCGATCATGCACGCGCCCGCCGTCTTCGCCTTCGGCCTGGTGGCGTTCGGCTTCCTCGGCATGGGACCGGTGACCATCGCGGTCGACAGCTACGGCCCGGTGACCGACAACGCGCAGTCGGTGTACGAGCTCTCGACCATCGAGCAGTTGCCGAACGCCGAGGCCGAGATCCAGCGCGACTTCGGCTTCCGGCCGAATTTCGAGCTGGCCAAGGAGCTGCTGGAGGAGAACGACGGGGCGGGGAACACCTTCAAGGCCACGGCCAAGCCTGTGCTGATCGGCACCGCGGTGGTGGGCGCGACCACGCTGATCTTCTCGATCATCATGGCGCTCACCCACGGCCTGAGCAGCGGGATCGAGAACCTGTCGATCCTGCATCCGCCGTTCATGCTCGGGCTCATCACCGGCGGCGCGGTGATCTACTGGTTCACCGGCGCCTCGACCCAGGCGGTCACCACCGGCGCCTACCGGGCGGTGGAGTTCATCAAGGCCAACATCCGGCTCGAGGGCGTCACCAAGGCCTCGGTGGAGGACAGCCGGAAGGTGGTCGAGATCTGCACCCAGTACGCCCAGAAGGGGATGTTCAACATCTTCCTCGGCGTCTTCTTCTCCACCCTGGCATTCGCCTTCATCGAGCCGTTCTTCTTCATCGGCTACCTGATCTCGATCGCGCTGTTCGGCCTGTTCCAGGCGATCTTCATGGCCAACGCCGGCGGCGCCTGGGACAACGCCAAGAAGATCGTGGAGACCGAGCTCAAGATGAAAGGCACCCCCCTGCACGACGCCTCCGTCGTGGGCGACACCGTGGGCGATCCCTTCAAGGACACCTCGTCGGTGGCGATGAACCCGGTGATCAAGTTCACCACCCTCTTCGGCCTGCTGGCGGTGGAGCTGGGGGTCTACCTGTCCAGCCAGGGCAACGCCACGCTCAGCAAGCTGCTGGCGGTGGCGTTCTTCGTGACCGCCCTGGCGTTCGTC
>DATCWW010000541.1:0-3732 GCA_036566145.1 Gemmatimonadales bacterium | reverse complement strand
GGCCGCGCGGAGGCGGACGCCGACGTTCCGGGCGGGCTGTCTGGGGCCATGGACCGCTCGACGACGACGGGGGTGGGGTGGGGTACTCTTCCATAATAGCGGGGCGGCCGCCACCCTGCGCCCCCGCTCCCCCGGGAGCCGGGTGTGCCCTACCTTCCCTCACGCTTTCCCCCAGGAGCCGGGCGCCCGTGACCCAGAACGCTGGAGTGAGCGCGACCGACCAGGCGACCGTGGAGCGGCGCCGCGACGAGCCCGACCCGGTGGCGGCCGAGTTCGTCCTCCGCCTCGGGCGCGCCATGCAGGTCTACGGGATGTCCGCCCGGCGCCTGGAGGACCTGCTGGGCGCCGCCGCCGACCGCCTCCGCCTGACCGGCCACCAGTTCTTCTCCACGCCCACTTCCATCATGGCGTCGTTCGGCCCGGTCGGCCGGCAGCGGACGCACATGCTGCGGACCGAGCCGGGCGAGGTGAACCTGGGGAAGCTCGCCGAGCTGGAGCAGGCCGGGATCGACGTGGCGGAGGGCCGCTGCACTCCGGGCGAGGGGAGCGCCGCGGTGGATCGGATCACCGCGGCGCCGTCGCCCTACGGCAAGGCGCTCACCACCGTCGCCTACGGGCTCCTGTCCGGCGCGGCCTGTCAGTTTCTCGGAGGCGGCGAGCGCGAATCGCTGGCCGGGGCCGCGCTGGGACTCGGGCTCGGCGTCCTCGCGCTGCTCATCGGCGCGGTCCCGCGCGTTCGCGGGGTGTTCGAGCCCCTCGCCGCGTTCCTGGTGAGCGCGGCGGCGATCGGCCTGGCCCACGTCCTCGGTCCGATGTCGGTGCTGACCGCCACCGTCGCCGGGCTCATCGTTCTGCTTCCCGGTCTCACCCTCACCACGGCGATGACCGAGCTCGCGACCCGGCACCTCGCCTCGGGGGTCGCCCGCCTGAGCGGCGCGTTCAGCACCTTCCTGACCCTGGCCTTCGGCGTGGCGCTGGGGAACAGCGTCGGGGCCGCGATCTTCGGCGCGGCGCCCGCGGCCCCCGCCGTCGTCGGGCCCATGTGGGCCAGGATCACCGCGCTGATCGTGGCGCCGCTCTGCTTCACCGTGATCCTCCGGGCCGAGCCGCGCGACGCGCCCTGGATCGTCCTCGCCGGCGCCCTCGGCGTGATGGGCGGGCGGTTGGGCGCGGCGACCTTCGGCGTCGAGCTCGGGACCTTCGCCGGGTCGCTCGTCGTGGCGCTGGCCGGCAGTGTCTACGAGCGCTTGCGCCGGCGTCAGGCCTCCGTGGTGGTCGTGCCCGGGATCCTGCTCCTGGTGCCGGGAAGCGTCGGCTTTCGAAGCCTCACCTCGCTCCTGGACCGCCAGGCGGTGACCGGCATCGAGACCGCGTTCAGCATGATCCTCACCGCGATCGCGCTGGTGGCGGGGATGCTGGTGGCGGGCGTCATCCTGCCCGAGCGGCGCATCGGAACCGGAGCTTGACTGGGCCGGGAGCGGACGGCACCTTTGCGGCACCCCCGAAGGAATACCGTCACCTGCCCCACGAGCCCTCCGCCGCCCAGCAACGCGCCATCCAAGCGCCCCCCGGCCCCGTGCTGGTGGTCGCCGGGCCGGGAGCCGGCAAGACCTTCTGCCTCATCGGCCGCATCGGCCACCTGATCCGCGCGGCCGGCCTCTCGCCGGGCCGGATCTGCGCCGTCACCTTCACCAACAAGGCCGCGGACGAGATCGCCGACCGCCTGCGCCGCGACCTGGGCCCGGCGGCGGACGCCATCACCCGCGGCACCCTTCACGCGCTCTGCCACCGCCTGCTCCGGGACCACGCCTCGGCCATGGGACTGCGCCGCGGCTTCGGCATCGCGGACGAGGACTACCAGCGGCGGGTGCTCCAGCGCCTCCGCGTCCGACCGGAGCGTTTGAACCAGCTCCTCGGCCTCTTCGGCCGGCACCGGCTGCAGAACACCCCGCTGACCGCCGGCGACCTGGAGCTGTTCCGGGCCTATCGCGAGGCGCTCCGGGCCCGCCACCTGCTCGACTACGACGACCTGGTCGCTCTCGCCGGGGAGCTGCTCCGGTGCCACGAGGCCGCGGCGGCGGAGATCCGCTCCCGCTGGGACGCCATCCTGGTGGACGAGTTCCAGGATCTGAGCCTGGCGCAGTACGCCGTCGTCACCGGGATCGCGGCGCTGCACCGCAACTGCTTCGCCGTGGGGGACGACGAGCAGTCCATCTTCAGCTGGACCGGCGCCGACCCCGCGATTCTCGAGCGCTTCCGGACCGACTTCGAGATCGAGAGTCCGGTCGTGCTCGACCGGAACCGCCGCTGCTCCCGGCAGATCTTCGAGGCCGCGCGGCGCCTCGTCACCCGGAACCCCGCGCTGTTCGACAAGCAGCTCGAGGCCGACCGCGAGTCGGAGCACTGCGTCGCCGCGCACGTGTTCGAGGACGAGCGTGCCGAGGCCGATTGGCTGCTCGCCGACCTCCTGAGCGACCGGATGACTTCGGGACTCGACTGGGGCGACTACGCCGTGCTCTATCGCCAGCACCGGCTGGGGCAATACATCGAGACCCGGCTGGTCGAGGCCGACATCCCCTGCCGGCTCGCGCGCGGTCAGGCCCTGGCCGACGACGAGGTCATCGGCTTCGTGGCGGCCTCGCTCCGCGTCATCCGCGCGCCCGACGATCCGCTCGCGGTCGAGGCGTTCGCCGATCAGGTGCTGCCCCAGCCGCTGATCGAGCAGGTGCGTGCCGCCCACCGGGGACTCGAGCTGCTCGACGCGCTCCGCGCCTTCGGCCGCGCGACGCCCCGCGGCGATGCCCAGGCGCGCTGGGCGTGGCGCTTCATCTACCACGTGGAGAATCTGGTGGCGCTCGGTCGCTCGCATCAGGCGCTCGGGCCGCTGGTGGACGAGCTGCTCACTCAGCGGATCGGGCGCTACCGCAATCCGCTGGACGAGCGCGCCGCCGAGCTGGGCGATCCCGCCGTGTGGCCCGGTGCGGAAGCGCTGGCCGATCGGCTGGACGCGGCGGTGCGCCGCGGGGTGATCTGGGTCGAGCCGGACCGCGGGGTAGAGCTCGCGCTGATCCGCCTGGTGCGCGGGGCGCTGGGCGGAGACGTGCGCCGCCTCGAGCGCGGCAGCCGCCCGGGGCCGCGCGATCTGGTGCTTCGCCCCCGCGACCCGTCGCCGCTCCTGCTGTTCAAGGCGATGCAGCTCCTTCACTGCCGCGGCCTGGCCGATCCCTTCCAGGACTACGTGGCCTTCGACGTCGAGACCACCGACCTCGACGCCGCCGAGTGCGAGGTGCTCGAGCTGGCCGCGGTGCGGGTGCGCGGGCGCGTGCCGGTCGCGCAGTTCAACCAGCTGATCCGCACCCGACGCCCCGTGAGTCCGGCCGCGACGGCGATCCACGGCTACAAGGACGCCGACCTGGTGGATCAGCCGACCTTCGACGAAGTCTGGCCCGAATTCCTGGCCTTCGTCGGCGCCGATCTGCTGGTGGCCCACAACGGCCAGCAGTTCGACGTCCCGGTCCTCCGCCGGCTGGCGGCCGAGCTTCCGGGGCTCGAGGGGCTGGTCTTCTTCGACACCCTGCCGCTCGCGCGGTCGCTGCTGGACGAGAGCGCGCGCCTGGAAGACCTGGCGCACCGCTTCGGGGTGTCGGTGGGCCGGTCGCACCACGCGCTCGACGACGCGGGCGCGCTCGCCGGGGTGCTCCGGCACCTGGGCGAGCTGAAGCTGGCGCGGGC
>DATCWW010000540.1:0-2978 GCA_036566145.1 Gemmatimonadales bacterium | reverse complement strand
TACGCCTGGAACTACCTGCTCGACGCGGCCGCCTTTCGCTATCGCCCGATCCACCGGATGCTCAACCCGCCGCCGCTCCCGTTGGTGCGGGACGGGCGCGTGTTGCGGCGGAACCTCCGGCACGAGATGCTCACGCTCGACGACCTCATGGAGCAGCTCCGGGAGCAGGGGGTGGAGCGGCTGAGCGAGGTGCGCTCCTGCTGCCTCGAGGGAGACGGGCACCTGAGCGTGATCCGCCGAAAGGGTGGGGACGAGGCGGAGGGGGGCGGGCGCCCGCGGAAGGAGACGGCGGGCCAGGGCTGACGGCGCGCCCGTGCTCCCGTATACTGGGGAGACCGCATGCGCCCTTCCATCCCATCTCATCCGATCTCCCGCCGTGACCTGATCCGAGGCACCGCGACCGGCATGGCCGCCATCGCGCTCGGGGTCGAGCGAAACAGCGCAGCTCCGCCGCCCAGGCCGCCGAACATCGTCTTCATCCTCGCCGACGACCTCGGATACGCCGACGTGGCGTGTTATGGGCGCCCGGATGTGCGCACGCCCAACATCGACCATCTGGCCGCCACCGGCGTGCGCTTCCTCCAGGCCTATGCCAACTCGGCCGTGTGCAGCGCCACGCGGCTGGCGCTCATCACCGGGCGGTACCAGTACCGTCTGCGGCTGGGGCTGGAGGAGCCGTTGGCCGGGAATCCGGACGTCGGGCTGGATCCGAGTCACCCCACCCTGCCCTTGCTTCTAAGGAAAGCGGGATACAGCTCGACCCTGGTCGGCAAATGGCACCTGGGCGTGCTGCCGAAGTTCGGGCCGCTCAAGAGCGGGTACGACCACTTCTGGGGCTTTCGAGGGGGCGCGGTGGACTACTACGCCCACGCCGATCCAAGAAACAACGCCGACCTGTGGGACGACGACGTTCCGATCGAGCGGACAGGCTATCTGACCGAGCTGCTGGGCGACCGGGCGGTCGAGGTGGTGAACGCCTACGGGAAGGCTCAGCGGCCGTTCCTGCTGAGCCTCCACTTCAGCGCGCCGCACTGGCCCTGGGAGGCGCCCGGTGATACGGCCGAGTCGGCGCGGATCCGGACCAAGCGGGGAGGACTGTTCCATCTGGACGGCGGCTCGCAGGCGACTTATCGGGGAATGGTCGAGGCGATGGACCACCAGATCGGGCGGGTCCTCGAGGCGCTGCGCACCCGCGGCCTGACCGACAACACCATCGTCATCTTCACCAGCGACAACGGCGGCGAGCGCTTTTCCGACACCTGGCCGTTCACCGGCCGGAAGGGCGAGCTGCTGGAAGGCGGGCTGCGCATTCCCGCGATCATCTCCTGGCCCGCCCGCCTGCCGAAGGGACGGACCACCGACCAGGTGGCCATCAGCATGGACTGGCTGCCGACGCTGCTGGGAGCCGCCGGCACCGCGCCCGATCCGGCCTACCCATCGGACGGCATGAACCTGCTGCCGATCCTCACGGGGCGAGCGCCGGCGGTCCCACGGACGCTCTACTGGCGCTACAAGGCGCGCGCCCAGCGGGCGATCCGCGACGGCGACCTCAAGTTCCTCAAGATCCTCGACCACACCTTTCTGTTCGACGTGGTGGCCGACCCGCTGGAGCGGGCCAACCTCAAGGAGCGGCGGAAGGACGACTATCACCGCCTGGCGCGGCAATGGCTGGCTTGGAGCGGGACGATGCTGCCGGAGACCGGAGGGAGCTATACCAGCGGGTTCAGCGGCGAGGACCTGGCCGACCACTATGGTGCGAGCGAGCCCGATTCGACGCCGGACATTCCGACGCCGGCGGACAGCGCGGGGCGCTGAGGGGCGCAAGCGACGAGGACCTATTGCGCCGGCCTCGAACTCCGTTTAGCAGGCTCGGGATGACACGCGGGTAGCCCAGTCCGCTGCGCCCCCTGCGCCCCTGCGCCCCCTGCGCCCCTGCGCCCCTCCGCCCTTTCCCCCGCCAAACCGGTTGCGCGCACGAGCCCCGTGACAATCCCGAGATGCCTGCTCCACTTCACGTTAGCTCGCTGCTGTAATCTCAGCGGTAGACTCTCCCGGACCACTGACTAGGTTGCGGGAACGGGCCACCGAAACCCCAAGGAGGCAATGATGGCAGCCGTTCAGAAGATCGCACCGTTCCTCTGGTTCGACACCCAGGCCGAAGAGGCCGCGAAGTACTATGTCTCGATTTTCAAGAACTCGAAGCTCGGCAAGATTTCCCGCTATGGTGAGGCGGGACAGGAGACGCACAAGCGCCCCGTCGGTTCCGTCATGGTGGTCGAGTTCACCCTGGAGGGGCAGCCGTTCATCGCCCTCAACGGCGGACCCCACTTCAAGTTCAACGAGGCAATCTCGTTGTATATCGCCTGCAAGGATCAGGCGGAGATCGACTACTACTGGAGCAAGCTGACCCAGGGCGGCGACCCGGCCGCGCAGCAGTGCGGCTGGCTCAAGGACAAGTACGGAGTCTCCTGGCAGGTCGCATTCGAGGGGATCGAAAGAATGGTCGGCGACCCCGACGACCCGGGGTCGCAGCGGGCCTTCGAGGCGATGATGGAGATGAAGAAGCTCGACCTGGCCAAGCTGGAGGAGGCGAAGGCGGGAGCGGGAGCCGGAGCGAGGTAGCTGGAAGGGGAAGGGTGAAAGGAGAAAGGGGAAGGGGACGCGCGAAGAGTGCCCTTCCCCTTTCGCTTTTCCCCCGGGTACTGTCGAATAGCGGCGGTTTCGTTCGACCAGGGGACGAAAGGAGGGATTCATGTCCCGGTTACGACTCACCATCTCGATGTCCCTGGATGGCTACGTCGCCGGCCCGCATCAGAGTGTGAAGGAACCCCTCGGCATCGGCGGCGAGGCGCTGCACGAGTGGGTCTTCCCCCTGGCGGCCTGGCGCGAGCCGCACGGGATGAAAGGCGGGGAGGTCAACGAGAGCACCCCGGTGGTGGAGCACACCCTCACGAACATCGGCGCCACCATCATGGGGC
>DATCWW010000536.1:0-4055 GCA_036566145.1 Gemmatimonadales bacterium | reverse complement strand
TCGAATCCGCCGCCCGGGGCAGCGACGCCGCCCTCGAGCCTGAGCTCGCCGCGGAGCTCGACCGGGCCGCTGGTGGCCAGGCCACCGGAGCGCCGGCTGCGGGTGTGCCGGCCGAGTCAGGTCGGGTCCGCGCCGTCGAGGTCACCCTCCGCCGCGAGGCGGTAATGCGGGGCGCCCGAGCGTCGCTGATCCTGGCCCGCCTGGAGCCGGTCGGCGCGGTGTCGGCCCTGCGGCCACCTGCCGCAGCGTTCGAGCGCGACGAGTTCGACGGCCGATTCGCCTTCCGGCTCGCCACCTCGGCCACGGACGGCGACATCGAGCGCATCATCCGGCGCACCGGCGAGGTCGCGCTGGTGAGCGTGGGCGATCCGGTCGACGCCGCGGAGACCGCCGAGCGCGCCCGCCAGATCCGGGTGGATCTGGCCCGGCTGGACGCCCTGATGAAGCAGGTCGGCGAGTTGGTCGTCACCAAGAACCGCCTGGCCGCGATCGCGGTCGCCTCGGGCGACTCGGACCTCGCCGAGGTGAGCGATCGGGTCACCCGCCTGGTGGCGGCGATGCAGGCCGAGGTGCTGGCGGCGCGGATGACGCCCGTAGGCGAGGTGTTCGAGCGCTTTCCCCGCCTGGTGCGCGATCTGGCCCGCGATCTCGGCAAGCGGATCCGCTTCGACGCCGACGGCGAGGAGATCGAGCTGGACCGCTCGGTGCTGGACGAGATCGGAGAGCCGTTGCTTCATCTGATCCGCAACGCGGCCGACCATGGGATCGAGCGGCCCGAGGTCCGCGCGGCCGAGGGCAAGCCGGAGGAGGGCCGGATCCTCCTCTCTGCCGCCCGGGAGCGGAACAGCGTGGCCCTCCGGGTCAGCGACGACGGCCGAGGCATCGACCGGGCCGCCATCCTGGCGAAGGCCCGGCGCGAGGGGTTGGCCGACGCAACCACCGAAACCCTGAGCGACGACCTGCTGCTCCGGGTGCTGGCGCGGCCGGGATTCAGCACCGCCGCGGCGGTGAGCGGGGTCTCGGGGCGGGGAGTAGGGGTGGACGTCGCCATGACCCGGGTGCGCGCGCTCGGCGGCACCCTGGAAGTGCGGAGCGAGCTGGGGCGGGGCACGACGTTCACCGTACGGGTACCGCTCACGCTCGCGATCGTGCGAGCGCTGCTGGCCCGGGCGGGCGAGGAGCGCTACGCCGTGCCGCTGGCGTACGTGGCCGAGACGGTGGAGTTCGACCCTCGGGCGGTGACCTCCGTGCGGGACCGGGAGGCGCTCCTGGTGCGCGATCGCGTCGTGCCCACGGTGCACCTCCGCGCGCTGGTCCGGGGCGACGGTGGCGCGCCCGCCGCGCGGGCGCCGACCGTGATTCTCGAGCTGGGCGACCGCCGGACCGCGCTGGTCGTGGACGCCCTGGCGGGACAGCAGGACATCGTGGTCGAGCCGTTCGACGCGCCCACCGGCATGCCGCCGTTCGTGGGTGGTGCGACGATTCTCGCCGACGGCGCGCCGGCGCTCATTCTCGACGCCGCGGCGCTGTTGTAGGAAGGGGAGCCCATGGAAGACGTCCGGGAGCTGAAGGAGCTGCAGCTCGACGCCCTGCGGGAGGTCGCCAACATCGGGGCCGGCCACGCGGCGACCGCGCTGTCGCAGATGACCAACCGCACGATCATGATCGCCGTGCCCGAGGTCAACGTGCGGGCGCTGGAGGACGTGACCGACCTGGTCGGCAGTGGCGACGAGGTGATGGCGGCCGTGCTGATGCACATGATGGGCGATCTCACCGGCCGCACGCTGGTCCTGTTCCAGGCCGAGTCGGCCCGTGCGCTGTGTGATATACTGTTGCGCCGGGAGCCCGGGACGACCCGGGAGTTCGGCGTGATGGAGCAATCGGGCCTCAAGGAAGCGGGCAACATTCTCGCCAGCGCGTATCTCAACGCGCTCAGCGATTTCATGGGCATGATGCTGGTCCCCTCCGTTCCCAGTCTGGTGGTCGACCTGAGCGCCGCCGTGCTCACCAGCGCCTACCTCAACTTCGGTCACGCCCGCGACTTCGTCTTCTGTGTGGAGACCGCCTTCCGGGTCGAGAACGCGGCCGCGCCGCTGGTGGGCCACTTCCTGCTCCTGCCCGACATGCCCTCGCTCCGGGCCATCTTCGACGCCATTCGCCTGACCTGAGCCGATGCCCGCCCCCGTGCTGTCGGAGCGCGATCTCGCGGTGCTGCGCTCCTTCGCGCGCCGCATCGACGCGTCCGATGCGGGCGCGCACAATAACCTCGGCGTCCTCTACTTCCAGAAGGGGCTGACCGACGAGGCGATCCTCGCCTTCGCCCGCGCGCTCGAGCTGGACCCCAAGATGCAGGTGGCCCAGACCAACCTGGACATCGCCTACCGGGAGAGCGGCCACTACGACCGCCGCATCACCGAGCTGCGCGAGCGGGTGCGGCTCCGCCCCGAGGACCGCGACGCCCGCTGGGAGCTGGCCCGGTCGTACGCCGCGCTGGGACGTCACGCGGAGGCGATCGCCGAGTTCGACGCGCTCCTGGCCTGGCATCCGCACGATGTGGCGGCCATGGTCCAGCTGGCGCTGGCCGAGAAGGCGCTGGGCCAGCTGGATCAGGCGAGCGCCTGGCTCGAGCGGGCCTGCCGGGAAGATCCGCAGAGCGCGGTCGCGCGGTTCTACTACGGCGAGGTGCTGTACAATCGGGGATTGAACGAGCCGGCCCTGGCGGAGCTGAAGGAAGCGATCGCGCGTAACCCGGATTACGCCGAGGCGCACTACCTGCTCGCCTTCGTGTACGGCGACCTCGGGCAGCACGAGGCGGCGCGCGAGGCCACCAAGCGCGCCATCGCGCTGAATCCGACCCTCGCCCGGGCACAGGCGAACCTGGCGCTGGACCGCTACGACGGCCGGCCCCGGGAGCTCGCGGCCGATGAGGCACGCCCCGCCGCCCCGCAGCCGGTCCCCGACGCGCCCCTGGCGCACTTCAATCTGGGACTGGCCTTCCGCCAGAAGGGCTATCACGACGAGGCGTTGCGCGAGTATCGCCTCGCGCTCGAGGCCGGGGAGGACCGCCGGCTCAACCTCCAGGCGATGGCCGAGGTGTACCTGCTCCGGCGGGAGCTGGGCGCGGCGCTCGAGCTGTACGACGGGCTGGTGCGGGAGTATGCCGATAGTCCCAAGCTGTGGAACGAGCGTGGGGTCTGTCTCCACCAGGCGGGCCGGCGGGCGGACGCGGTCGCATCCTACGAGCAGGCGGTCGGGGTGGACCGCGACTATCAGCTCGCCTGGAACAACCTCGGCGTGGCGCGGGCGCACGAGCCCGGCGCCGACGCGGCGATCGGCGCCTTCCGGGAAGCGCTCGGCGGCGGCCGGCCGCTCTTCACGGCACGCCTCAACCTGGGGCTGCTGTACTTCCAGCGGCGCCAGTTCCGCTCGGCGCTCACCGAATACCAGCAGGCGCTCACCGAGCAGCAGGGGAGCGCGGTGGCCTGGAACGGGGTGGGGCTGGTGCTCATGGAGCTCCGGCGCCACGAGGACGCCCGCAACGCCTTCGGTCGCGCGGTGGACGCGGACCCCGACTTCGCGGCGGCCCACTACAACCTGAGCTTCGTGCTGAGCCAGCTCGGCGACTTCGACGCCGCGCTCCGGGAGACCCGGCGCGCGCTGGAGCTCGAGCCCCTCTACGTGCCGCAGAAGTTCTCGCTCACGATCGACCTGCAGTACGAGGACCCCACCATCGCCATCGCACCGGAGCTGTCGGCCGAGGGCGCGGGCGAGGATCTGGCGGGCGAGTTCAGCTTCGACGCCCCCGTGCTCGATCAGCTCTTCGAGGAGCTCGCCCCGTCGACGGCCTCCGGCGTCCAGCCGCCAGCGCCGGGCGACGCGCTCGACCTGGCCCGCGATTACATCGCGAAGGGGCTGCTCGATCTCGCCATGGCCGAGCTGAGCCGGGCCGGCGGCCGGGGCGCCCCGCACGGCACCACCGCCGTGCTCCTGGGCGACATCTTCGCCAAGCGCGGCCTCTACGGCGAGGCCCTCGAGCGCTACCGCGAGGCGCGGGC
>DATCWW010000525.1:0-8356 GCA_036566145.1 Gemmatimonadales bacterium | reverse complement strand
AGCCGGTGAGCGAGGGCATGCCGGGCATGCCACGACGGGCGCAGGGCCAGGCAACCATGGCGGACACGGGGGCCAAGCCGGGCATGGAGGCCATGACAAGCACGCCGGGCACAGCGTGGCCATGTTCCGCGACAAGTTCTGGATCGCGCTGGCGCTGACGGTCCCCACGCTCATCTGGGGACACATGTTGCCGAAGGTCCTGGGGTATACGCCCCCCGATGTGCCGGGGCAACGCTGGATTGCCCCACTCTTCGGGACCGCGGTCTTCGTGTACGGCGGCCTGGTTTTCCTCCAGGGCGCCTGGCGCGAGCTGCAGAATCGCCTGCCCGGTATGATGACGCTGATCGCTCTCGCGATCACTGTCGCGTTCGGGTTCAGTGCGGCCGTCACTCTCGGCTACCCCGGCATGCCGCTCTGGGAGGAGCTGGCGACGCTGGTGACGATCATGCTGCTGGGCCACTGGATCGAGATGCGGTCCATCTCCCAGGCGCAGGGCGCCCTGCGCGAGCTGGCAAAGCTGCTGCCCAGCACTGCGTTGAAGATCCGCGACGGGGAGGTTCAGGAGGTGCCGATCAGCTCCCTGCAGGTGCTAGACCTGGTGCTGATCCAGCCGGGGGCGAGCAGCCCCGCTGACGGCACCGTTGTCGAGGGGACGAGCGAGGTCAACGAATCCATGATCACCGGCGAATCCCGGCCGGTGAAGAAGTTACCCGGCGGCAAGGTCATCGCCGGCACCGTCAATGGCTCCGGCTCGCTCCGGGTCCAGGTCACCGGCACGGGAGAGCAGACGGCGCTTGCGGGGATCATGCGCCTGGTCGAGCAGGCCCAGACGTCCCGGTCGCGGGCCCAGGCGCTGGCTGACCGGGCGGCGTTCTGGCTCACCATCGCCGCCATCGTGGCGGGCGCGGTGACGTTCCTTGCCTGGATGGCACTGCGGGGCGATCCGGCGTTCGCCGTCGAACGTCTTGTAACCGTGCTGGTGATCTCCTGTCCTCACGCGCTTGGCTTGGCCGTGCCCCTCGTCATCGCCATCTCCACGACTCTAGGTGCCCGGGGCGGGCTCCTCGTCCGGGATCGGCGCGGGTTAGAGGAAGCGCGGAACCTGACCGCCATCGTCTTCGACAAGACGGGGACCCTGACCCGCGGCGAGTTCGGTGTGGTGAGCATCACTACCGTGGGCGGACTCACCGAGCGTGAGGCGCTGCGGCTGGCGGCCGCAGTGGAACGCGATTCCGAGCACACCATCGCACAGGGCATCGTCCGCTCGGCCAAGGAACAGGGTATCGCGCCGCCGCCATCAACCGATTTCAGGGCGATCCCAGGCGTGGGGGTGAGCGCGCGAGTCGAGAGTCAGATGCTGCTCATGGGTGGTCCGGCACTGGTGAAGGCGCGTTCGGTAACGATCCCCGAAGCCCTGCAGCGCGCCGAAGACCTGGCTGCTGAGCGGGGGCAGGCCGCCATCTTCCTCACGTTGGATTCGGGGCCCGCAGGCCGGGTGGAAGCCCTGGCGGTGTTCGCCGTGGCTGACGTGGTCCGGCCCGAGTCGAAGGAGGCTATCGAGGCCCTGCACGACCAGCGGATCAAGGTAGTCATGCTGACGGGCGATGCCCGTGCGGTCGCCCAGGCGGTGGCTGCCGAGCTGGGGATCGATACGGTGTTCGCTGAGGTCCTGCCGGCGGACAAGGTCGGTAAGATCCAGGAGCTGCAGCGGGCCGGAGAGCGGGTCGGGATGGTTGGGGACGGGGTGAACGACGCTCCCGCGTTGCTCTCGGCCGACGTAGGGATCGCTATCGGCGCGGGCACCGACGTGGCGGTGGAAGCTGGCGACATCGTGTTGGTGCGGAGCGATCCGCGGGACGTGTCCCGCATCGTGCGACTGAGCCGCGCCTCCTACCGGAAGATGGTGCAGAACCTCTGGTGGGCCGCGGGCTATAACGTCGTCGCCATTCCATTAGCGGCGGGCGTCCTGGCGGGGCAGGGGATTCTCCTCTCGCCTGCAATTGGCGCGGTACTGATGTCGCTCAGCACGGTCATCGTGGCAGTGAACGCGCAGCTATTGCGGCGATCGGTGTTGTGACAAGCGATGAAGGAGGCGAGGCATGAACGCGTCACGCACCAACGACACCGCTCAGCGGGCGCGCTTCGAGTTACTCGGCGGGGTTGGGGCCGCGGTCCTCGGAACCGGAGTCGGCCTGGTATTCAGGACAGTGCTAGCGCCGCTCGCTGTCCCGCTGCTTCTCACGGGTCTCGTACTGCACGGCGGCGGCATGTGGGGCAAGCACCGCCTCGATGCCTCGCCCTCCGTAGCGATGCCGCGATGGACCGGATGGGCGTACTGGGGCTGCTGGGCGCTGATGACCGGACTCGGCGTCTACCTGGCCTTGAGTCTGTGGTGAATAGCGCTCCCGGGGACGTAATTCGGGTCGAGGGCCGCGGCCGTGAGGCCCTGTCCATGCGCTGTATTAAGACTTCTTCACTATTCGTTCACAATCGTTTGCCGCGGCCGCGACTACGCTCTGGTATCCGGTACGTCTGAGGAGAGTGCCCTCGAGGACCGGAAGCGAGGAGCTCATGCGGCAGCGCCGTACCAGCCCAAGGGTGGAGAAGCTGCGGCGGATGGGGCGGGTGTGGGGGGTGATCTTCCTGTCCCACGCCATGGGACTCGCTGCTCAGACCCCGGTGACTGCGGGTCCCCTTTCGCTGGGTCGCTTGTTCACCGCTGTCGAAGCGTCCAACCCGCGTATTTCTGCGGCCGGCGCGCTCGCGCGAGCTGCGGACGCCCGCATCTCGCCCGCCCGTCGACCGCCGGATCCTCAACTCCAATTCGCCCTGGAAAACCGGGATCTCCCCGACTTCGGCCTCAACGACCCGCTGGGGATGAATACGGTGCAGGTGATGCAGATGGTCCCCTTCCCCGGCAAGCTGCGGATGGCCGGCGAGGTGGCCTCGGCCAAGGCCGAGGCCGAGCACGCCCGCGCGGCCGACATGGCCTGGGACGTGAGGGCCCGTGCTGCGATGGCCTTCTACGAGCTGTACCAGATGGATCGGTCGCTTGAGGTCGCCGAGGAGACGCTGCGAATCGTGCGGGACCTCGCCGTGACCGCCGGCACGATGTACGCCGTGGGGGAGGCCCGGCAGGCGGATGTCCTCCGCGCTCAGGTCGAGATCGCCCGAATGACCGAAGACGTCACCCGGATGCGGACGGAGCGGGTGTCGGCCGCGGCGCGGCTCAACGCGCTCCTCGCGATCGACCCCTCGACGCCGGTCGGCTCCCCGGTGCGTCCTGCCTTCCCCGATACGCTGCCGCCGCTCGACAGTCTCGTCGCTGAAGCCCAGCGCAACCGCCCCATGGTCCAGGCGGCCGAAGCGGACGTGCGCGCGGCCGACGCCGGGGAGCGCCTCGCCCATCGGGAGATCTGGCCCGATTTCCAATTCGGAGTGGAGTACGGGCAGCGGCCAATGGAGGACGGCACCGACCGGATGCTCAGCCTCATGCTCGGCTTCAACCTCCCGATCTTCGCCGGCAGTCGGCAGCTCGCGATGCGCCGGGAGGCGACCGCGATGCGCCAGATGGCCGCGGCCGACCTCGCGACGATGCAGGCCGATACCCGCGGACGCGTGGCCGAGCTCTACGCCGCCGCCGAGCGCGCCCGCCGGTTGGGTGAGCTCTACGAGGGGACGATCCTACCGCAGGCGCACACCACGGTTGCCTCGGCCCTGGCGGCGTACCGGGTGGGCGGGGTCGATTTCATGACGCTGCTGGACGATCAGATGACGGTGAACCGCTACCGCCAGGATCTGTACACCCTCGACGCACAGCGGGGCCAGGCGTTGGCCGAGCTCGAGATGCTTCTGAGCCGCCCGCTCTTTGACCCCGACAAGCCCAGCTTGGCCGCTGGAGGTGCCCGGTGAAGGGCCCGGCCGTAGCGGAGCCGCGACCCCAAGCCGGGGGCGACCCGTTCGGACGGAGGCCATCCCGCCGAGCCCGGCGTCTCGGGCTCGCGGGGATGGCCCTGGGGTTCGCCGCCGCCGGGGGAGTGGCGCTCTGGACCACCCGAGCCCGGGCTCCCAGCCGGGCACCGGCGGGGCACGCCCATGAAGTCTCGACCGAATCGGAAGGCGCGATGCCTGTGACCCTGGGGCCCCGGGATCAGGCCCGCATCGGGGTGACCTTCGCGCCGGTGCTCCGGGGTCCCCTGGACTACTCGGTGCGCACGGTCGCGCAGGTGAGCTACGACGAGACTCGGGTGAAGGCGGTGGCCCCGCTGATCGAGGGCTGGGTGGACCGGCTGTTCGTGGATTTCACCGGTCAGACGGTTCGGCCGGGCGACCCGCTCTTCAGCATCTACTCACCGATGGTCGTCGCCGCCCAGCAGGAGCTGGTGCTGGCGCAGCGCCTCGGACAGAACCTGTCCGGCGGCACGCCCGAGGCGAGCCGGAACGCCCAGGACCTGCTGGAGTCGTCGCGCCGGCGCCTGGCGTACTGGGGCGTGCCGCGGGCCGAAATCGAGCGGATCGAGCGGACGGGCGAGGTGCAAAGGACCGTGACGCTCCGATCACCTTACGGCGGGGTGGTGGTGGAGAAAGGGGTGCTCGCCGGGCAGCGGATCATGCCGGGCGACGTCGCCTACCGGATCGCCGACCTGACTCGGGTCTGGCTGGAAGGCGAGGTCTTCGAGCGGGACCTCCCCGCGGTCCGGCTCGGCGTCCCGGTGAGCGCCGAGTTCACCGCGCTCCCGGGCGTCATCCGGCAGGGGAAGGTGACCTACGTCTATCCCACGGTGAATCCGGAGACCCGGACCGCGCGGATCCGGGTGGAGCTGGCCAACCCGGACCTCGCGCTCAAGCCGGGGATGTACGCCACCATCCGGTTCTCCGCCCCGACGGACACCGTGCTGAGCGTGCCACGCTCTGCCGTGCTCGCCACCGGCGAGCGGAACTTCGTCTTCGTGCGGAGCCCCGAGGGCCGGTTCGTGCCCCATACCGTGACTCTTGGCACGGCCACCGACGAGCGGGTCGCCGTGCTGTCCGGTCTCACGATCGGGGATACCGTGGTCAGGTCGGGCACTTTCCTGATGGACGCCGAGTCGAATCTGGGATCGCTCATGGGCGGAATGGCCAACATGCCCGGGATGGACGTGACCGCCCCCGCCGGTGGCGACACGGCACCTCGCATCGGCAAGCGGAAGTAACGCCGTGCTGCAGCGTCTCATCGCCTGGTCCGCCGAGAACCGGCTGCTGGTCTGGCTCTTCACGGCAGCGGTGGTGGTCCTAGGTGTCATCGCCGTGCGGGAGACGCCGCTCGAGGCACTCCCCGACCTGAGCGACGTCCAGGTGATCGTCCAGGCGGAGTTCAGTGATCAGGCACCGCGGATTGTTGAGGACCAGGTCACCTACCCGCTCGCGGCCGAGATGCTGAAGGTGCCCGGC
This sequence comes from Gemmatimonadales bacterium, assembly GCA_036566145.1. Lineage (GTDB taxonomy): Bacteria > Gemmatimonadota > Gemmatimonadetes > Gemmatimonadales > GWC2-71-9 > CAVVWJ01. Next base: position 2,926 of record DATCWW010000525.1, on the reverse strand, counting down.
GCCCGCACGGTGCGCGGCTACTCCTTCTTCGGCGTGTCGTTCGTATACGTGATCTTCGAGGACGGGACCGATCTGTACTGGGCCCGGTCGCGGGTTCTCGAGTACCTGACCGGGCTCAAGGGCAGGCTTCCGGCCAGTGTGACCCCGTCCCTCGGCCCCGATGCCACCGGGCTGGGCTGGATCTTCCAGTACGCCCTTGAAGACACCTCCGGGCTGCGGTCGCTGGCGGACCTCCGGGCCATCCAGGACTGGTCGCTGCGCTACGCCTTCACCGCGGTACCCGGCGTTGCGGAGGTGGCCTCGATCGGAGGGTTCGAGAAGCAGTATCAGGTGGACATCGATCCGGCCAAGCTGCAGGGCTTCGGGATCTCGACCGGGCAGATCATCTCCGCGATCCAGAACGCCAACGCCGACGTCGGCGCCATGGTGATGGAGCTGTCCGAGCGGGAGTACATGGTGCGCGGCCTGGGCTACCTCCGGTCGGTCCCCGACATCGAGAACGTGGTAGTGGGAGCGACCGCGTCCGGCACGCCGATCCGGGTGGCGGAGCTGGGCCGCGTGGGGATCGGTCCGGCGGTACGCCGGGGGATCACCGACTTGGACGGACGAGGGGACGCGGTGGGCGGTATCGTGGTGATGCGCTTCGGCGAGAACGCCCTCGCCACCATCCAACGGGTCAAGCAGAAGCTGGCGGAGGTCCAGGGCGGACTCCCGCCCGGCGTCGTGATCCGGCCGGTGTACGACCGCAGCGATCTGATCCAACGGGCCATCGCGAACCTGCGTGACAAGCTCCTGGAGGAAAGCCTGGTGGTCGCGCTCGTGTGCGTCGTCTTTCTGCTGCACGCCCGCTCGGCGCTGGTCGCCATCATCACCCTGCCGGTCGGCATCCTCATGGCGTTCATCGCGATCCGGTGGGTCGGCGTGAGCGCCGACATCATGTCGCTGGGCGGGATCGCCATCGCCATCGGGGCCATGATCGACGCGGCGATTGTGATGATCGAGAACATGCACAAGCATCTGGAGCGCGCGGTGGAGGCGAAGGCTCGGGCGGGCGGGCAGGGCATCGCCGGGCGTTTCCTCGACTCTCGGGCGCTGAACCCGGGCGAGCGCCGGCGCGTGGTCGTCGAGTCGGCCCGCGAGGTGGGACCGGCGCTCTTCTTCTCGCTCCTCATCATCACCGTCTCCTTCCTGCCGGTCTTTTCGCTCGAGGGGCAGGAGGGGCGGCTGTTCAAGCCGCTGGCGTACACCAAGACCTTCGCCATGGCGGCAGCAAGCCTCCTGTCGGTGACCTTGGTCCCAGTGGCGATGGAGCTCTTCGTCCGGGGACGTCTGCTCCGGGAGCAGGCCAATCCCCTCAACCGATGGCTGATCCGGGGGTACCGCCCGGTCCTCGCACTGGTGCTGCGCCACCGCTGGGGCGTGGTCGGTGCGGCGCTGGTCACGCTGATCCTCACCTGGATCCCCTGGCAGCGGGTCGGCAGCGAGTTCATGCCCCGGCTGGACGAGGGAACGATCCTGTACATGCCCACCACCCTCCCGGGGGTGAGCGTGGCCCGGGCCCGGGAAATTCTCCGGATCCAGGACAGTCTGCTGAAGACCTTTCCCGAGGTGGCCAGCGTGTGGGGCAAGGCTGGTCGCGCCAATACCGCCACCGATCCGGCCGGCCTCGACATGTTCGAGACGACGATCACGCTGAAGCCGGAGGCGGGATGGCGACGCGGCATGACCTACGACCGGCTGGTCGCGGCTATGGACTCGACCGTCCGGCTCCCGGGCGTCATCAACGCCTGGACCATGCCGATTCAGGGTCGGAACGACATGCTCGCCACCGGGATCCGGACCCCGGTCGGGATCAAGATCTTCGGCCCCGACCTCGGCGAACTCGAGCGGCTCGGCAGGGAGATCGAGCAAGCGGTCCAGAGGGTGCCCGGCACCCGGAGCGCCTTCGCGGAGCGCGCGGTGTCTGGCTACTACCTCGACATTGCCATTGACCGCGCGGCCGCTGCCCGGCACGGCCTCAACGTGGGGGACATTCAGGCGGTGATCGCCACGGCGGTGGGCGGTATGACCATCACGCAGACGGTCGAGGGACGGGAGCGCTACGGTGTGCGGATCCGCTATCCCCAGGAGCTGCGAGACACGCCGGAGCGGCTGGCCTCGGTGTTGGTGGCGGCGGCCCACCGCGGGACCGCAAACGGATCGGGTGCAAGCGGCATGAATGGTGCGGGCTCCGGTGGCGGATCACCGGGCACGCAGGAGGCCTACGTCCCGCTGGGGCAGGTGGCCACCATCCGTCAGGTCGCCGGTCCAATGGTGGTCCGGACCGAAGATGCCGTGCCCACGGCTTGGGTGTACGTGGACGTCGCGGGCCGGGACATCGGAAGCTACGTCGCGGAGGCGCAGCGGATGGTCCGCAGCCGGGTCTCTCTGCCCCCCGGGTACTCCATGGTCTGGAGCGGCCAGTACGAGTACATGCAGCGTGCCGCCGCTCGGCTCCTCCTGGTCGTCCCGGGCACCCTCGCGATCATCTTCCTGCTCCTCTACCTCAATTTCCGCAGCGTGGGCGAGACCCTGATCGTCATGCTGTCGCTCCCCTTCGCGCTCGTCGGAGGGATCTGGCTCATCTGGCTGCTCGGGTACAACTGGTCGGTTGCGGTTGCGATCGGCTTCATCGCTCTGGCGGGAGTGGCGGCCGAAACCGGCGTCGTCATGCTGATCTACCTCGACCACGCCTGGAAGGCGCGGACCGCCAACGGGCGTGGATCGCTTTGGGACCTGTACGAATCGGTCATGGAAGGCGGGGCCGAGCGGGTGCGGCCCAAGATGATGACCGTCACGGCGATCACTGCCGGCTTGCTTCCGATCCTCTGGGGCACGGGGACGGGAGCGAGCGTGATGAAGCGGATCGCTGCGCCGATGGTGGGGG
>DATCWW010000523.1:0-8181 GCA_036566145.1 Gemmatimonadales bacterium | reverse complement strand
GCCGCCGCGGCGCTGTCGGCCGCGGCCTTGGCCTTCCTGGCGGCCGGCGTATTGGCCGGTGGCGGCGTCGTCCCGGCCCGCGGCCGGTTGGAGACGCCCTCGGCGCCCATGTCGGTGAGCCAGGTATAGGCCGGCAGCGCCTTGCTCACCTCGTCGAGCACATGGGACCAGACGTAGCGGTCGCCGTCCACCGAGCGGATGACGCCGATCTGGGCCACCAGGGAGTCGCGGATCATCTCCTGGTGCCGCTTTTCGGTGAGGAAGGCCTTGAACCGCTTGTTCTCGGCGCGGGTCTGCTCCAGCCTGGGCTCGAGCTGGCTGAGCTGGCGGCTGGTATTCACCATCACGAAGCCGAAGAAGCCGATCACGCCGACCCAGCTCCCCATCACCATCAGGGGGAGCGGATCTTTCACCTTGGCGCCCAGGCCGCGGATCCCCTCGGTGATGCCCTGGAGGGGGTTCCGCGCCACCCGCTTGCGCTTGAGGTCAGGACGAAGATTGACGGTGATCATCGGGTATGAGGTCCGGTGTCGGGGTCACGCCGCGCTGCGGAGCGCGAGGCCAATGGGCAGCATCAGCAGGGGCGCCACTTCGTCCACCGAGTGCGCGTCGAACACGCCATCGGCCACCTGCAGCTTCTCGATCGGGTTGGCCAGCTGAACCGGGATGCGGAGCCGATCGGAGAGCACCTTGTTCAGCCGGGGAATCCGGGCCCCGCCGCCGGTCGTGAAGATCCGGCCGATCCCGCTCGCCGACCGGCTGGCCGACTGGAGGAAGGCGGCGGCGCGCTCGATGCCGACGGCGAGCTCCTCGCCCCGGCTCTCCAGGAGCGGATCCAGAGCGCTGCTCTCCTCGGCGCCCTGCAGCAGGCGGTCGGCCTCGTCGGCCGAGAGCCCGCGCTCGCGCTGGAGGTCTTCCTTGAAGCGACGGGTGCCGATCGGGATGTCCCGGGTGAGCACCGGCACGCCCTCGTCGAGGATGTTGATGTTGGTGGTCTCGTGCCCGATGTTGATCAGGCCGACCACCCCGCGCATGGCCTCGGGGTAGTTGATCTCGAAGGCGTTGTGCAAGGCGAAGGCGTCCACGTCGATGATCGAGGGCTGCACCCCGACGTCGGACAGGAGCGCCAGCTTGTGGTCGACCAGCTCCCGCTTGGCGGCCACCAGGAGCACCGTCATCTGGAGCCCGTCGCCCTCGGGGTCGAGGATCTGGAAGTCGATCTCCACGTTGTCCATGTCGAAGGGCACGTGCTGTTCGGCCTCCCAGCGGATCACCTCGCGGGCCTCGGCCTCCTTCATCCTGTCCATCGCGATCTTCTTGATGATCACGTCCCGCCCGCCGACCGCGGTGACGACCTTCTTGGTCTTGAGCCCGGCCGACGCGAGCAGGCCCTTGATGCTCTCGGTCACGATAGCAGGGTCCATGACCTCGCCATCGACGATGGCGTCGCTCGGCACCACAGCGAAGGCCACCTTGGTGAGGACCGGCCCACCCGAGGCGTGGGAGATGGCGACGAGCTTGATCAGGCCGCTGCCGATATCGAGCCCGACTGTCGTCGCATTGCGCCTGAAGAGTCCCATTACTAGTCCGCTGGTTGAGGGCCCGTAGCCGAGGCGTGAAGGTAGTCCGCCCAGCGAGGGGCAACCGATGTGCCACACAAGTTGCAGCCGGGTAAGTAGATGGGAGGGAGCGTTTTACTGCGAAGGCGACCGGTGCTTTGCAGAGGGGCGTAGGGCGGACCTCTGCCCTTTCGCAATCTCTTTCTCGCGATGCATTACTCGGCGGGGCTGGTCCTGCGCTGCAACCGATGGCACTCGGCCCACTTGCGCGCTCGATGAGGCCAAAATCGAGGGGTCGAGACCGTGAGGCCCCGACCCCCGATCGTGGTCTGCAGGAGCCGTTAGTACACCTGCACCCAGCTCCGCTCGCCCAGGGCCATCGGCGTCGCCGAACCCTGCACCGCGCGCTTGATGGCGCAGCTCGAGTAGTTGATCATCGCGTTACCGGTGATCTTCGTATCGTCCAGCGTGACATCCTGCGCCATGACGCCGCCGTAGAACTTGACGTCGTCCGAGCCGGTACCGCGGATGTTCACGCCGCCGGTGGCGATGACCGGGCCATAGAAGTCGATCCGGCCCTGCACGTTCAAGTTGCCCTCCACCAGCAGAATGCCCTGCCCCGCGCCGGTGCCTGAGATGCTCAGGTCGCCGTAATGATAGATGATCGGGAAGTAGGTGAAGCAGGCGTTGGCCTTGTCGGTCGGCGCACCCCAGTTGCTCTCCACCGTCTTATCGCACACCGGCGGATTGCCGACCGTGACCGGAGCGAGGCCGCTGACGTTGCCGGTCAGCGTGAGCGTCGCCATCGCCTTGAGCTGATTGAACGTCGATCCGCCCAGCATGTTCGAGGCGGTCAAGGTGGAGTCCTGCTCGCGATTGGGATCGCCCTTGATGACCGCGCTCCCCTGCTGGGTAACCTGGCCGTTGTAGCGGACGGCCGCCACGGAGTCGAGAGGGGGGCAGGAGACAGCGGGACTGCCGGCCAGCCAGGACGGTGGGGTGACATCCCAGCCGTACACCTCGGAGGTACCGGTTACGGTGACCTTGCCGATCGCGGTGAGGCCCGCTTTGACGGTGATCTCGGGCTGGTTGAGCCGGACGAGCTGGGCGAGGCTCCGGGTGGCGAGCTGGGTACCGCTGGCGTTCGTCTTCGAGCCGATTGACGTGACGAGCCAGACGCTGCTGGTGAGCGCCTTGATGGTCGTCGTGGCGCCGGAATGCCCCGCCAGACTCACACTGGGCCCCGCGGGTGGGGTCATCCCTGGCGTGATCGCGAGCAGGGTCGCGGCGCTGGTGGTCTGCAACGTCTGGGTCAACGCCGCCTGCGCTGCCTCGCCGGCCTGGTTGGCGTAGAAGCCGTTCTCGCCGCTCTGCTGCTCCAGCCGCCCGGCGTAGAAGGTGCCGGCGACGAGCAGGCCGATCACCACCAGGGCGAAGATGGCGACGGCGAGCGCGATGCCCCGCTCGTCGGACAGCCGTGGACCACGCATACCGGACTCCTTGCCAGAGGGGGCGCTCATCGGAGCGCGTTCCGCAGCACGACCTGGGTCACGATCGAGTCGCCCACGACCGCGTTGGTGGTCCCCGCGCCGGAGACGACCGCCTGATCGCTCAGGGCGCGGAGCGTGACTTTGATGCTTTTCACCTGCTTGACGTCGGTGGTGGTGGTTGCCCCGTCAGCTGTGAAGTACTCGAAGCCCAGTCCGTTGCCGGAGCGCAGCGGGCCGAGCACGGGCTGCATGGCCTCACCGGCGCTGTTCGATTGCGCCCCGAGCCACCATTCACCGTTGGACTGGTAGAGCTGCAGAGTCATGATCTCGTAGGTGCGAACCGGCGCGTTGACCGTAGCGCTGGGCAGTGCGGCGTTTGCGGGACTGACCGCGAAGGTGTAGCCCGCGATCCCTCCAGGGCAGACGTTCCCGGAAGTGACCGAGGTGACCGAGGCCCGCGCCCAAGTGTCGTCGGAGCTCTTGTCGGCATTGCCCTCGATGAAGACGTAGAGCCCGTCCCGCGGCCCGGTGGGAGCCCGGTAGCCCATGAAGCCATCGCTGAACACCCGGACCTCGCTCGAGGTGGGGGTCTGACAGACCTGACCCATGCCGCGCATGGCTCGGTAGTTGATGCTCGTCGCGGACATGGCCAGGATGTCATTCTGGTCGGTAAAGCCGCCGGCCACGGCGTTGATCTGCCGCAGCTCTCCGGGTACCACGATCGCTCCCGTCCGCACGTTGGACTGGAGGCTCGTGCGCTCGCTCTGAGCCCGGCTGACCCGCTGGGTGGTGTTGAGCAGCGAAAAGAGCGATGCCGAAACCAGGCTCAGGAGTACGAGCGCGATCAGCAGCTCGATCAGGGTGAAGCCGCGTCGGGTGTGCATGGGTTCAGCACTCCACTTGGGTGGTGATGACGTCGGTATGGGTGCCCGTCGCGGTGCGATGGGTGACCGTGTCGGTGATGGTGCCGACAGTGCCCGCCTTGGTCACCACCCAGTGCTCCCGGATCGAGTTGCCGCGCCCGCTGTAGCTGGGACCGCCGTTGGCGAACCCGCCGGCGGTACAGCGCGGGCTGGTGGAGTACGCCAGCAGCCGCATCGACTCCAGCCGCACGTTGGCCGCCTCGGCGGCCTTGGTCTCGCTGGCGCCACGGCCAACCATGCGGGTGACCAGGGCCGACGACCCCACCAGTGCCGTGACGCCGATGCCCAGCACGACGACCGCGATGAGCACTTCGACCAGGGTGAAGCCGCGCTCGGACGTCTTCATTTCGTGACCCTCCCCATGGCGTCGATGGCCAGCCAGTCGGTGTGCCCGGACTTGGTCATCCGCATGGTATCGACGATGCCGCCCCACGACATGCCACGCGGGTCGAACTTGATGGAGTCGTTGACTGTGACGGCGAGCGTGACGCCGTACCGGCTGTTGAGATTCTCGACCGGGCCGAGCGTGTCCCAGGTGCCCGCGCCTGCTGTCTGCCGCGGCTTGGCCACGATGTAGACTCGGTTGCCATCGACCACGAGCCGAGTAATACGGTTGGTCTGCGTGGCCGCCGCCCTGGCCTTCGCGACCATGTTCACCGTCATGGTCCTGGCCCCGCGCACGTTCTGCCTGGCCATGGCCTCGTTGAACTTCGGGATCCCGATCAGCACCAGCAGCGAGATGATCACCAGCGCGGTGGCGATCTCGATCAGGGTGAATCCGGCTCGGTTGCGCACGGGCAGTCTCCTCGATGGCGACACGAACGACCCGCCCCTTTGCTAAGGCAGGACCCATACCACACACGATGTGCTGTCAGATCAGAGAGTTATCGGCTGGACCCGGCGCCGGATGCACGCACCGCCTTGCACCCCGGCGCCAACGGTTGCGCTACGCCGCCGTGCGGACGGGGAGCCGGCGCATCTTGTAGAACAGCGTGCGCAGGCTGATGCCCAGCAGGCTCGCCGCCTGGCGCCGGTTACCGCCCGAGGCGTCGAGCGCGCGGAGAATGGCCTGCCGTTCCACGGCCTCGACCTGACTCTTGAGGTCGAGCCCCGCCGGCGTGCCGTTGCCATTGGCGGTGCCACCCGTCATGGCGAAGTCGCGCGGCTCGAGCGGGCCGGTGCCGCCCAGCACCGCGGCACGCTCTACCGCGTTCCGCAGCTCGCGCACGTTGCCCGGCCAGCTGTGATGGCTGAGCGCCGCCAGTGCGGCCGGGGTGACGCTCACCGGGTGGCCCAACCGCTGCGCCGCCTGCCCGGCGAAGTGGGCGAGGAGCGCGGGAATGTCTTCCGGCCGCTCGCGGAGCGGCGGAATGTGGAGATGCACCACGTTGAGCCGGTAGTAAAGGTCGGCCCGGAACTCCCCCCGCTCCACCGCCTGGTCCAGCGGCTTGGCGGTCGCGGCGATGACCCGGACGTCCACCTTGCGCGACTCGCGCCCCCCGATCCGGCGCACCTCGCCCTCCTCCAGCACCCGGAGCAGCTTGGCCTGGAGCTCCAGCGGCAGGTCGCCGATCTCGTCCAGCAGCAGGGTGCCCTCGTGGGCCAGCTCGAACAGGCCGAGGCGGTCGGCGGTGGCGCCGGTGAACGAACCCTTCACGTGGCCGAACAGCTCGCTTTCGAGCAGCTGATCGGGAATGGCGGCGCAGTTGATGGCGGTGAAGCTCCGCTCGGCGCGGGGACTCATCCGGTGCACCGCGCGAGCCAGCACCTCCTTGCCGGTACCGCTCTCGCCGGTGATGAGCACGGTGGTATTGTGGCGGGCCACCCGGCTCGCGACGTCCAGCAGGTCGCGCAGGGCCTGGCTCTCGCACACCACGAGATCCTGCACCACGCCTGCGCCGAGGGTGGAGCGGAGCGCCTCGACCTCCTGGCGCAGCTTCTCCCGCTCCTCCGCCTTGCGCAACGTCATGGTGACTTCGTCGGGACGGAACGGCTTGTGGAGGTAGTCGTACGCGCCTTCTCGCATGGCGGCGAGCGCGCTGTCTTCGGTGCCGTAGGCGCTCATCATGATCAGGAGGGCCGAGCCGCCGTCGCCGCGGTAGCGGCGGAGGAAGGTGAGGCCGTCCATCTTGGGCATGCGGACGTCGCAGAGGATCAGGTCGAAGGCCTCCGACCCGGCGCGGCGGAGCGCCTGCTCGGGGTCGGGTTCGGCCGCCACCTGGTAGCCGGCTTCCTCGAGCAGCAGCGTGAGCGACTGGCGGAGCCCGGCGTCGTCGTCAACGATCAGCAAGCGCATCGGTCGTACCCGCGAGAGGCAGGAAGACTTTGAAGACCGCGCCGCCTTCCCGAGCGCGATCCACCCACACCACACCTCCGGACTCGTGCACCGTTCGGGCCACGATGGCGAGCCCGAGGCCCGTGCCGGCCCCCGGCTCCTTCGTAGTGAAGAACGGATCGAACACCCGCTCCCGGTCGGCCTCGGGCACACCGGGGCCGTCGTCCGCCACGTAGAGCAATCCCCCGGCGGTGCCGGGCGCCAGGTCGAGCCGGCGGGGCCTGGCGAGCCAGTTCTGCCGCGCGTCGGGCGCGGGCCCGTTGCGCGTGCCGAGTGCGTGCCGCTCCGGCAAACGCCGGGCCGAGGTTCCGACTGCGATGGTGCCGTGGGGGGACGCCTGCGCGGCGTTCACCACCAGGTTGAGCACCATCTGCTCCAGCGCGTGCCGCTCGCCCTGCACCAGCTCCAGGGACTCGTCCAGGTCCACCAGGAGCCGGTGGTCCTTGAGCAGCCCCTGCGCGGTCAGGAAGTCGAGCGCGGTCCGGACCGCCTGGTTCAGGTCGGTCAGCCCCGCCGCGTCGGCTCCGGCGTCCCGCGTTTGCGCACCCGGCCGCGCATAATCCAGCAGTCCTTGCACGATCCGGTCGACCCGGGCGATGGCGGTGTGCATCTCGCCGATCACCTGCGGATCGCTGCCCCGCCGGCGCAGCACCTCGGTGTAAGTGCCGATGGCGCCTAGCGGATTGCGGATCTCATGGGCCACCCCCGCCGCCAGGCGGCCGATCCCGGCCAGCTTCTCGACCCGCACCGTCTGGCTCTGTGCTTCGAGCAACTCTTCGGCCATGGCGCGGTAACGGTCTGCCAGGTGACCCAGCTCGCGCGTCTCGTGCGGCTCCGGACGGGCCGAGATCTCGCCTCGGCCCAGGGTATCGGCCTCATCCGCGAGACGGTTGAGCGGCGCGAGCACCACCCGATGCACCAGATACCCGCCGAAGAGCACGAAGACTGCGGTGCTGCCAAGCCACAGGGCGACCAGTGGCCGCCAGGTGTCGGCCAGGTTCCCGCCCAGAAGAAGCACCGTATTGAGGCCGACCAGGATGACCGCCGCCGAGGTGACGAATCCCAGGTTGACCAGGAGCTCGGTGCGTAGCGACCGACGAGACCCCATCTCCTCAGTTGCACGCCACCGCGGCGTCGGCCGTGGCCGGCGGAATGGGCGGTACGTCGCCGTAGAAGATCACGCAGGTCTGGGGTGTCTTGACCGGCGCGGCTGCCTGCGCCGACCAGCCGGCCGGAGTGGCGCTCACCACCGTGATCGTCACGTCCTGGCTCGGCGTGAACGGAAACGTGGGATCCGGGATCGGACCGCCGTAGTAGGTCCGGTTCTGCACCCAGTAGTTCTCCTGCACCGTGGCGATGTTGCGCAGGTCGGACCGCATGGCGGTGACGACCGCCTTGCCCTTCGTATTGGCGAACTTCGGAATCGCGATGGCCGCGAGGATCCCGATGATCACGACCACGATCAGCAGCTCGATGAGGGTGAAGCCTTTGGTCTTGCTCATAGCGCGACTCCGGGCGTTTCCTGCGTCTACCGCCGCGAGGCGGGTTGGAGACTGGTCGGCAAAAAGGGCGGCGACCATGCGGGCACCGCCCTTCTTGCTGACCCTTACTGCGTTGGGCTTACCAGCAGGCCGGCGCGCCCTCGGCGATCACGACGGCGTTCGGCGAGTTGGCCGCCGGGCCGACGTACACACCGCAGGTGTTCGGCACGCTCGTGTTCGGAACCGCCGGGTTGGTGGCGGTGGCCGACCAGCCGGCCGCGTCCACGTACGTCAGAACGACCGTGTTGTCCTTGCTCGGGGTGAACGCAAGGGAGCCGGCGCCGCCGGTGCCGTTCGCCTGGGTGTAGGTCGTGCCGTCGCCGACGTACGAGC
>DATCWW010000521.1:0-5064 GCA_036566145.1 Gemmatimonadales bacterium | reverse complement strand
TCGTGGCGGACAAGAAGGCGAAGCCGGAGTAACCATGAGCGGCCATGCGATTCAGCGGCTGGTGCGCCAGTCGCCCCGGAAGATGCGGCTCGTGATCGACCTCATTCGCGGCAAGGACGTGAACGAGGCCTACGCGATCCTCAAGTTCAACAAGAAGCTCGCGGCCAAGCAGATCGCCAAGACGCTCAAGTCGGCGGTGGCGAACGCGGAGCAGAAGGCGCTGAAGGACAACGAGCGGTTCGATCCCGACGCGCTGGTGGTCACCAAGGCCATCGTGAACGGCGGCCAGCCGCTCAAGCGGTTCACCGCCGCGGCCCAGGGCCGGGCCACCCCGATCCGCAAGCGCACCAGCCACGTGGAGATCCACGTGGACAGCAAGGAGACCGAGTAAATGGGCCAGAAGACGCATCCGATCGGGCTCCGGCTCGGCATCGTCAAGCAGCCGTCGTCCCGCTGGTACGCGGACAAGGACATGCCGGCGCTGCTCAAGGAAGACGAGCTGGTCCGGAAGTACCTGAAGCAGCGGCTGGGGCACGCGGCGATCGCCCAGATCGACATCGAGCGGCGGCCGGGCAAGGTCACCATCACGGTGCACACCGGGCGGCCGGGCGTAGTGATCGGGAAGCGCGGCGCCGAGGTGGACAAGCTGCGCGACGAGTTGGCCCAGCTCACCGGCAAGGAAGCCGCCATCAACGTGGAAGAGATCAAGCGGCCGGAGCTCTCGGCCCAGCTGGTCGGCGACAACATCGCCCACCAGCTGACCCAGCGGATCAGCTTCCGCCGGGCGATGAAGCGGGCGGTCCAGAGCGCCATGCGGATGGGCGCCCAGGGCATCAAGGTGCGCGCGGCGGGCCGGTTGGGCGGCGCCGAGATCGCGCGGACCGAGGGGTATCACGAGGGGCGGGTGCCCCTGCACACGCTGCGCGCCGACATCGACTACGCCACCAGCACCGCGAAGACCACCTACGGGACCATCGGGATCAAGGTCTGGATCTTCAAGGGCGAGGTGATCGAGGACGTGTCGGGCCGCACCTATAGCACGGGGGCCTGAGGCCGATGCTGGCGCCGAAGCGAATCAAGTTCCGCAAGACGTTCAAGGGCCGGACCAAGGGCATTGCCGCCCGGGGCAACACCGTGGCGTTCGGCGAGTTCGGGCTCATGAGCCTGGATCCGGGCTGGGTCACCAACCGGCAGATCGAGGCCAGCCGCGTCGCCATGACCCGCGAGATGAAGCGGGGCGGCAAGGTGTGGATCCGGATCTTCCCGGACAAGCCGATCACCAAGAAGCCGGCCGAGACCCGGATGGGGAAGGGCAAGGGCAACCCGGAGGGGTGGGTGGCGGTGGTGAAGCCCGGCCGGGTCATGTTCGAGGTCGAGGGGATCAGCGAGGACCTGGCCAAGAAGGCGCTCGCCCTCGCGGCGGCCAAGCTGCCGGTGAAGACGCGCTTCATCAAGCGCGAGGAGGCCTGACCGTGAAGCCGAACGAGATCAGGGAGATGTCGGTGGACGACCTGAAGACCAAGATCGAGGAGCTGACCAAGGAGCGGTTCAATCTCCGGTTCCGCTCCGCCACCGAGTCGATCGAGAACCCGATGCGCTTCCGCGCCATCCGGCGCGACATCGCCCGGCTGAACACGATCCTGCGGGAGAAAGAAGCCCATGGCTGAGCAGGCGAACGCCCCCCGCGCCCGGCGGAAGACCCGCGCCGGCGTGGTGACGAGCGACAAGATGACGAAGACCGTCACGGTCTCGCTGGTGCGGCGCTACGCCCACCCGGTCTACGGCAAGCAGGTCACGCGGACCAAGAAGGTGAAGGCCCGCAACCTCGAGGGCGCGGACGCCGCCCGGACCGGCGATACCGTGCGGATCATGGAGACCCGGCCGCTGGCCAAGACGGTGCGCTGGCGGGTGACCGAGATCGTGGAGAGGGCCAAGTAACATGGTGCAGCAAGAGTCCATTCTCCGCATCGCGGACAACTCCGGGGCCCGCCGCGCGCTGGTCATCCGGGTGCTGGGCGGGAGCAAGCGCCGCTACGCCGGCCTGGGCGACACCGTGGTGGTAGCCATCAAGGACGCCATCCCGACCGGGCAGGTGAAGAAGGGCGACGTGGCCAAGGCCGTGATCGTGCGGACCGCCAAGGAGACCCGCCGCAAGGACGGGTCCTACATCCGGTTCGACGAGAACGCGGCGGTGCTGATCAACGAGGCGGGCGAGCCGCGGGCGACGCGCATCTTCGGCCCGGTCGCCCGGGAGCTGCGCGAGAAGCGGTACATGAAGATCGTCTCGCTCGCGCCGGAGGTGCTGTAGCATGAAGCCGCTCGTCTACAAGAAGGCCAAGCGGGTCCGCCGGCCGGTCCCGACCCGGATGAAGCTGCGCATCACCAAGGGCGACACCGTCCAGGTGATCTCCGGCGAGGAGAAGGGGAAGCAGGGCAAGGTGCTCCAGGTCTTCCCCAAGACCGGCCGGATCAAGGTGCAGGGGGTGAACGTGGTGAAGCGACACCTGCGCGCGTCTCCCACGGCCGAGGGCGGGATCGTGGAGCGCGAGGCGCCGATCCATCACAGCAAGGCGATGCTGCTCGATCCCAAGAGCGGGGAGCCGACCCGGGTGCGGCGCCGGATCGACGCCGACGGGACGGTGGAGCGAATCGCCGTCAAGTCGGATCAGCCGATCCCGAGGAGCCGGTAATGGCGGACACCAAGGAGAAAGCTCCGGCCCAGGAGAAGAAGCCCAAGGGCGGCGCGCCCCAGGGCGGCGGCAAGGGCAAGGACAAGGGCGCGGGCGCCGCGGTGGATCACACGCCCAAGGCCAAGGAGGGCACGCCCCGGCTGCAGGAGTACTACCAGCAGACCGTGCGGCCCCGGCTGGCCAAGGAATTCGGGCTCACCAACTCGCACCAGATCCCGCGGGTGGAGAAGATCGTGCTCAACGTCGGCATGGGCGACGCGAGCAAGAACCCGAAGCAGCTCGAGGCGGCGGTCGAGGAGCTGGGCGCCATCACCGGTCAGAAGGCCACGGTGACCCGGGCCAAGAAGGCGATCGCCAACTTCGGCCTCCGGGCCGGGATGCCGGTGGGCGCGTTCGTGACCCTGCGCGGCGCCCGGATGTACGAGTTCCTCGACCGGTTCATCACCCTGGCGATCCCCCGGATCCGGGACTTCCGCGGGCTTCCCAACCGCAGCTTCGACGGGCGGGGCAATTACACCTTCGGGATCAAGGAGCAGATGATTTTCCCGGAGATCGATTACGACAAGGTCGAGAAGATCCACGGGATGGACATCACCATCGTGACGTCCACCACCCGCGACGACCTGGCGATGGGGCTGCTCCGGGAGCTGGGGTGGCCATTCCGCGGGGAGACCCCGCAGAGGGTAGCGTAACATGGCGAAGACCGCCTGGATCGAGCGCGCCAAGCGCACACCGAAGTTCAAAGTTCGCGCCGTCCGCCGCTGCCAGCGCTGCGGGCGCGCGCGCGCGGTGCTGAGGAAGTTCGGTCTCTGCCGCATCTGTTTCCGTGAGCTCGCCCTGAGGGGAGAAATCCCGGGCGTGCGCAAGGCCAGCTGGTAAGGGGAACGAGGGAATGAGCCTGACAGATCCCGTCGCGGATATGCTCACCCGCATCCGGAACGCCTGCTCGGCGGGGCACCGGCGTGTGGACATGCCGGTCTCGAAGCTGAAGGCCGAGGTGGCCCGGCTGCTCCGGGACAACCACTACATCGCGGACTTTAAAGTCCTCGACGACGGTGGGGCCGGCGTGCTCCGGCTGTACCTGAAGTATCACAACGAGCTGCCGGTCATCCGGGAGCTGCGCCGGGTCTCCACGCCCGGGCTCCGGCGGTACGTGAAGTGCCGCGAGCTGCCCCGGGTCAAGAACGGCCTGGGCATGGCGATCGTCTCGACCCCCAAGGGGCTGATGACCGATCGCGAGGCCCGGAGCGCGAACCTGGGCGGCGAGCTGCTCGCCGTCGTCTGGTAGGAGGGGCGATGTCGCGGATCGGCAAGAAGCCCGTGACCCTGCCCAAGGGAGTCGCGGTCGAGATCCAGGGGAACACGGTGGCGGTGAAAGGCCCCAAGGGGGAGCTCCGCCGCACGCTGCACACCGAGATGCAGGTCGCGCTGGCCGACGGCCAGGTGACCGTGTCCCGGCCCAGCGACGAGAAGCGGCACAAGGCGCTGCACGGCCTCAGCCGCACCCTGGTCCAGAACATGGTGGACGGGGTCTCCAAGGGGTTCAGCAAGACCCTCGAGATCCAGGGCGTGGGCTACAAGGCCGAGGCCAAGCCCTACGGCGTCAACCTGATCGTGGGCTACTCGCACCCGGTCAAGTACGAGGCGCCCAAGGGGATCAAGATCTCGGTCGAGAACAACACGGTGGTGAAGATCGAGGGAGCCGACAAGGAGGCCGTGGGCCAGGTGGCCGCGGAGCTCCGCTCGGTGCGGCCGCCCGAGCCCTACAAGGGCAAGGGGATCCGCTATCAGGGTGAGCAGGTCCGCCGCAAGGCGGGCAAGACAGGAGCCAAGTAAGCATGCGCCCGATTCACGCGCCCAAGAGCCGCACCCAGCTGCGCCGCCGCCGCCACCTCCGCGTCCGCCGCAAGGTGGCGGGCACCGCCGAGCGTCCCCGGCTGGTGGTGTTCCGCTCGCTGAAGCACATCTACGCCCAGCTGGTGGACGATGATCGCGGCGTGACCCTGCTCGGCGTGGGCGACGGCGCCGAGGGAATCCAGGTCGACGGCGCGGGCAAGGTGTCCCGAGGCAAGGCGGTCGGGAAGCTCATCGCGGAGCGGGCCAAGGCCGCCGGCGTCACCAGGGTGGTGTTCGACCGGGCGGGATACCGTTACCATGGGCGCGTCCAGGCCGTGGCCGAGGGCGCGCGTGAAGGCGGACTGGAGTTCTAATGGCGGACGAGAATATCAGCGGCGGCGCCGGCGTTCACACCGGCCCGGGCAGTGAGGGCACGGCTCCCGACACCGGTAGCCCGACCGACGCGCCGGCGACAGGCGAGCGTCCCGCCGGCACCGAGCAGCCCCGAGCCCGGGGTGGGCGGGGCGGCCGGGGCGAG